>JANYGR010000379.1 GCA_025359355.1 Bacteroidota bacterium
CAATAACAAAGGGTCTTAAGAAGATTCCTTTTTTTTGCAGAGCCGCAGATACTTCGCATGGATTACCACCACACTCTTCGATACCATCTGTAATTAAAATAATAATATTGCGACAATTGCTACAGGGTGTAAAATCGGCAGCAGATTCTCCTAAGGAATAAGCGATAGGCGTAGTACCTAATGGTTCTAATTTTTGAATGCGTTGTTTTATTTTTAATGCGTTAGAATTAGCACCAGCAAAGGGAATTTCGAGCTTCGTATCTTTGCAATTACGTTCGGGTTTAATAAAAGTGGTATGTCCATAGCAACGCAGAGCTAATTCTAAATTCGGAATAGTTTTCAGACTATCTAAAAACTCACCCATTATTTTTTTTGCTACTTCTATTTTGATGTTGCTATTCCAAGGCGCATACATACTGTAGGAATCATCAAAAATAAAGAGGATACGGTTAGTAGGTTGAGAATGAAGAATTAAAAATGAAAAATTAAAAAGAATCACTAAGGAAAATATTTTTTTCTTAGTAAGGCAGGCTAATTTTAAATTTTGAATTTTCAATTTTGAATTATCTTAATAATCTCCCAAAGTCTCTTCTAATTGACCTAAAGCATTTGCTAATTGATCATTGTTAGGAGCGGAACCATGCCATTTGTGAGTACCCATCATAAAATCAACACCGGCACCCATTTCTGTTTTCATAATGATGATGATAGGTTTTCCTTTACCAATAAAGCTTTTCGCTAAATCTAATCCAGCAATAACTGAAGTCAAATCATTTCCTTTTTCGGTTTCAATCACATGCCAACCAAAGGCTTCCCATTTAGCTTTTAAGTTTCCTAATGATAATACGTGTTCAACATCACCATCAATTTGACGGCCATTGTAATCAATCGTTGCAATGTAGTTATCAACTTTGTTGGCAGCAGCATACATGGCAGCTTCCCAAATTTGCCCTTCTTGTAATTCGCCATCACCGTGAAGGCTATAAACGATAGAAGAATCATTATTTAATTTTTTTGCTAAAGCAGCTCCAATTGCCACGCTCATGCCTTGTCCTAAAGAACCACTCGCAATACGAACTCCTGGTAAATGATCGTGTGTTGTTGGATGCCCTTGTAAACGAGTATTTAAACGACGAAACGTTTTTAATTCCTCTACGGGAAAATAACCGCAACGTGCTAAAACACTATAAAATACAGGCGAAATATGTCCATTACTTAAAAAGAATAAATCGTCTCCTTTACCATCCATGGTGAAGTTTTTAGGATCATGTTTCATCACTCCGTTATATAACGCTACTAAATATTCCGTACAGCCCAAAGACCCGCCTGGGTGACCAGAACTAACTGCATGAACCATACGTACTATATCTCTGCGAACTTGAGAGGATAATTTTTGAAGAGCTAAAATATCTGCCATAAATGAGGTGTTTTGCGCAAAAGTACTATTTGTGATGCCTTTATAACGTCAATGTTGATAATAATAACAGGATGTTAAAAAATAAAGAGGAATCCCCTGTTTTTAAGCCTAATCACAGTCAGTTGTTAAAAACTGCCATAGATTGCTACAATTAATAGCAAAGTCGAGTAGCTGAATTTGATATATTTGCAAACTCAATTGGTGAATTAGTGAATTATTTAATTATTGAATAAATCTCTAACTCTCCAAATCACTAACTCAAAAATTGTAAAAATGGCTTTAAAATGTGGAATTGTAGGGTTGCCTAATGTAGGAAAATCAACTCTTTTTAATTGTTTAAGTAATGCAAAAGCACAAGCGGCAAACTTTCCGTTTTGTACGATTGAACCAAACGTAGGAGTTATTACCGTTCCAGATGAACGTTTAAATAAATTATCAGAATTAGTGAAGCCTCAGGCGGTGCAGCCAACAACGGTTGAAATTGTAGATATCGCCGGTTTAGTAAAAGGCGCTAGTAAGGGCGAAGGTTTAGGAAATAAATTCTTAGCTAACATCCGCGAGTGTAATGCTATTTTACACGTATTACGTTGTTTTGATGATGATAATATTATTCATGTGGATGGAAATGTAAATCCGGTTCGTGATAAAGAAATTATTGATACAGAATTGCAATTAAAAGATTTAGAATCGGTTGATGCTAAAATCAAAAAGTTTGAAAAGGCAGGAAAATTAGGCAACGACAAAGAAGCAGTAAAAACATACAATACACTTTTAAAAGTGAAAGAAACTTTAGAAAGTGGTAAATCAGCTCGTGCTTGTCATCTAGAAGAAAGTGAATTGCCTTATATTGAGGATTTACATATGTTAACTGTTAAACCAGTAATGTATGTGTGTAATGTGGATGAAGCGTCTGCAAAAACAGGAAATAAATATGTTGATGCAGTTAAGGAATCTGTGAAAGGCGAAGGTGCTGAAATACTAGTAATTACTGCAGCTATGGAAAGTGAAATCTCTTCATTAGAAACATACGAAGAAAAACAAATGTTCCTTGGCGAAATGGGATTAGATGAGCCGGGCGTTAATAAATTAATTAAGCAAGCTTACCATTTATTAAAACTACAAACATACTTTACGGCAGGTGTTAAGGAAGTTCGTGCTTGGACTATCGAGCAAGGAATGACGGCGCCTCAAGCAGCAGGTGTTATTCATACTGATTTTGAAAAAGGATTTATTCGTGCAGAGGTAATTGGTTATAACGACTATGTAAACTATGGTTCCGAAGCAGCTTGCAAAGAAGTTGGCAAATTAAGAGTTGAAGGAAAAGAGTATGTAGTGGCTGATGGCGATGTAATGCATTTTAGATTTAATGTTTAAACAGTTTCTGGTTTCTTGTTAATAGTTTCTAGTTTGTAAAACCCGAAACAAGAAATCTTAAATAAATAATATAGGTTATGGCAACAATAAAAAGATTTGAAGATTTAGATGTTTGGCAATTAGCAAGAACATTAAATTTGAACATCATACCTATATTAAAAGAATTAAACGAGGCTAAAAATTACGATTTAAAAAGTCAATTAGACCGTTCTGCGGGCTCGGTCATGGATAATATCTCAGAAGGATTTGAAAGAGATGGAAATAGAGAGTTTATTCAATTTTTAGCAATTGCGAAAGGGTCGTTAGGAGAAGTTAGATCACAATTATATAGAGTTTTTGATAGAAATTTTATTGATAAAGAAAAGCATGATGTATTACAAGATGATTGTATTCTTTTGGCAAGTAAACTTGGGAAATTTATTACCTATTTGAATAATTCGGAATTTAAAGGCAATAAGTTTAAAAAGGATTAGAAACTTCAAACCAGAAACAAGAAACTTCAAACCAGAAATATTATATGGCAAAAGAAATAGCAAGTTATAACGAAGATAGTATTAAGTCCCTCGATTGGAAAGAGCATATTCGTATGCGTCCCGGTATGTATATTGGGAAGCTCGGAGATGGTTCTGCTTTCGATGATGGTATTTATGTGCTTATCAAAGAGGTGATGGATAACTCCATTGATGAGTTTATGATGGGCGCTGGAAAGCGCATAGATGTTGCTGTTAAAGAAGGAGCAGTTTCTATCCGAGATTTCGGACGTGGTATTCCCTTAGGAAAATTAGTAGAAGTTGTTTCTAAAATTAATACAGGCGGTAAATACGACAGCGATGCTTTTAAAAAATCCATTGGTTTAAATGGTGTTGGTACCAAAGCCGTAAATGCATTATCTATTAATTTTACGGTAACAGCCTTTAGAGATGGGCAAATGAAAACTGCTGAATTTTCTTGTGGAAATTTAGTAAAAGAATCTAAGCTTGAAAAAACAACAGAAGCTAACGGTACTTATGTGGAGTTCAGACCGGATGATACCATTTTCAAAAAATACCATTATGTGCATGAGTATATTGATAAAATGTTATGGAACTATGCCTTCTTAAATACAGGATTGACGCTTCATTTCAACGGTCAAGTATATAAATCAGACAATGGTTTAAAAGATCTATTAGAAAAAAATATTACTGGCGAAATTATTTATCCAATCATTCATTTAAAAGGTGATGATATTGAATTAGCCATGACGCACAGTAACGAACATTATTCGGAAGAGTATTATTCTTATGTGAACGGGCAATACACCACACAAGGCGGTACGCACCAAGTGGCGTTTCGTGAGGCGGTTGTTAAAACCGTTCGTGAGTTTTTCAAAAAAGATTTTGATCCTACAGATGTTCGTAAGTCTATCATCGCAGCTATTTCAGTCCGTGTACAAGAACCTGTGTTCGAATCTCAAACCAAAACAAAACTAGGTTCTCAGGAAATAGCACCAGGTGGGCAAACCATGCGTTCATTCGTAAATGATTTTATCAAACAAAATTTAGATAATTATTTACATAAAAACCCTGAAACGGCTAAAGCCATTGAAGCAAAAATTGTTGCCAATGAGCGTGAGCGTAAAGAATTATCGGGCATCCAAAAATTAGCACGCGAGCGTGCTAAAAAATCAAACTTACATAACAAAAAATTACGCGATTGTAGAGTTCATTTAGATGAAGTGAAAAACCCTCGCTCACTTGAAACTACTTTGTTTATTTGTGAGGGCGACTCGGCAAGTGGCTCTATTACTAAAACACGGGATGTTAATACCCAAGCTGTATTTAGTTTAAAAGGTAAGCCATTGAATTCTTTTGGTTTGGGTAAAAAAATAGTGTACGAAAACGAAGAGTTTAATTTATTGCAAGCTGCTTTAAATATTGAAGACAGCTTAGAAGATTTACGTTACAATAACGTAGTGATAGCAACTGATGCCGATGTTGATGGAATGCACATTCGTTTATTACTTTTAACATTCTTCTTGCAATTTTTTCCTGACTTAGTAAAAAACAGACACGTTTATATTTTGCAAACACCATTATTTCGTGTCAGAAATAAAAAGGAAACAGCATATTGTTATAGTGATGAAGAACGTAAAGCGGCCATTGCTAAATTAGGACCTAAGCCTGAAATCACTCGATTTAAGGGATTAGGAGAGATTTCGCCTGATGAGTTTAAACATTTCATTGGAAAAGATATTCGTTTAGAGCCGGTGTTATTGGATCAACAGGCATCAATCCAACAATTATTAAGTTACTACATGGGTAAAAATACGCAAGACCGTCAGGAATTTATCATTGATAATTTACGAGTGGAAATAGATGCGGAAGAAGATTTATTGAAGGCGTAATAAAAGATGTCAGTCTGAGCGGTTCCGATAGCTATCGGAACGAAGACTATTTTAAAAAGTTTGATTTAGAAAAATGGAAGAAAATAAAAATAACGAACACAACGAATTAAGCACCGTCACTCATGTTTCGGGTATGTTTAAAAATTGGTTTATTGATTATGCATCTTATGTGATATTAGAGCGTGCTGTACCAGCCATGGAAGATGGTTTAAAACCGGTGCAACGTCGTATTTTACATAGCATGTGGGAATTGGAAGATGGGCGGTATAATAAAGTTGCCAATCTAATTGGTAATACCATGAAATATCATCCACATGGAGATGCTAGTATTGGAGATGCATTGGTGGCTATTGGTCAAAAAGACTTGCTAATTGATATGCAAGGAAACTGGGGTAATATTTTAACCGGTGATAATGCAGCTGCTCCTCGTTATATTGAAGCACGTTTATCAAAACTTGGTCAAGAAATTATATTTAATCCAAAAACAACAAACTGGGGATTAAGTTATGATGGTCGTAATAAAGAACCTGTTACGTTACCGGTTAAATTTCCTTTAGTACTTGCACATGGAGTAGAGGGGATTGCGGTTGGTTTAGCAACAAAAATTTTACCACATAATTTTAATGAATTAATAGATGCGTCTATACAAATATTACGTGGACGGAAAGCTGTTATCTATCCTGATTTTATTACAGGTGGTATAGCCGATTTTGCTGATTATAAAGATGGATTGCGTGGAGGTAAAGTAAAAGTAAGAGCTCGAGTAAAAGAATTAAATTCTAAAACTTTAATTATTTCTGAAATTCCTTTTGGGACAACAACTGGATCTTTAATTGATTCTATTATTGCAGCAAATGACAAAGGGAAAATTAAAGTAAAAAAGGTAGAAGACAATACCTCTGAAAATGTAGAGATATTAATTCATTTACAACCAGGTATTTCTCCCGATAAAACCATTGATGCCTTATATGCTTTCACAAATTGCGAAGTAAGTATATCACCTAATGCTTGTATCATCGAAGATAAAAAGCCACGTTTTGTAGGCGTTAGCGAGATCTTGAAAATATCGACGCAACAAACTTTACAATTATTAAAACGTGAGTTAGAAATTGAATTAAAAGAATTAGAAGAAAAATGGCACTTCTCTTCATTAGAAAAATTATTTATTAAAGAAGAAATGTACATCGACTTTAAAAAGTATTCTAACAAAGAAACCTTATACGAATATTTATACGATCGTTTTAAACCGCATCGTAAAAAATTAATTAGAGATATAACAGATGAAGATTTGCAGCGTTTAACGCAGATACCAATGATTCGTATTACTCGTTTTGATAGCATCAAAGCAGAGGATTTTATGAAAGAATTGGATGCGAAGATTGAGGTTGTAAAAAATCATTTATTAAATTTAGTGGATTACGCTGTTGAGTATTTCAAAAACTTGAAGAAGAAATACGGTGCAGGGCGTGAACGTAAAACAGAAACCAAAGAATTAGAAACCATCGTTGCTACCGAAGTAATTATGGCTAATGAAAAGTTATATGTTAATCGTGCGGAAGGCTTTGCTGGTAAGAGTTTGAAGAAAGATGAGTTTGTGTGTGACTGCTCTGATCTGGATGATTTCATTGCCTTTACCAAAGATGGTAAAATGAAAGTATTTAAAGTATCAGATAAAGTATTTATTGGGAAAGACATTATTTATATAGCCATCTTTAAAAAGAATGATGAACGTACTACGTATAACATGATTTATAGTGATGGGCCCAAAGGTGTCACATTTATAAAGCGTTTTAATGTAACAGGTATCACGCGTGAAAAAGAATATGATTTAACTAAAGGTACAGCTAATTCTGCCGTGCACTGGTTTACGATTAATCCAAACGGTGAAGCAGAAAAAGTACAGGTTGTTTTAAAACCAGTTCCAGGCTTACGTAAATTTGAATTGGATATTGATTTCGCAGAAATACCTGTAAAAGGAAGAGCTTCAACAGGTAATATTGTAACCAAGTATGCCATTAAAAAAGTATTATTAAAAACAAAAGGCACTTCAACGCTTGCCGCTGAAGACTACTGGTTTAATGATACCGTTCATCGTTTAAATAAAGATAGTAAAGGAACCTACTTAGGTAAGTTTGCAGGAGACGATAAAATACTAACGGTTACAAGCAAAGGTTTTTATAAATTATATACTTACGATGTCTTGAATCACTTTGATGATGATATTATTTTAATTGAAAAATATTATCCTGAACAAGTATTGTCATGCATTTATTATGATGGAGAAAGTAAAGCCTATATCACTAAACGTTTCATTCCAGAGAATACAAGCGCTAAAACGTTAATCATTACTGAGAATGAAAATTCTCGCATGGAATTAATTACGTCTCAAATTTTACCAATTGTTGATATTAAATTCAATAAAGAAAAAGATAAAGTAATAGCTGATGAAGCCTTTAATTTAGTGGAGTTTGCGCCTATGGTGAATATGAAAGCCAAAGGAAAAAAATTAACTTCTTATAAAGTGAAAGAAATTAATTTACGAGCTTCTGAAGAAATAGTGCATGAAGACTATACTGAAGAGGACGAAGAGATTGGTGGAAATGGTTTATCACCAATGGAATTACATCGTAAAGCCATGGAAAAATTAAATGGAGATAACATGAGAGGCGAGGACGGACAAATTAATTTTGATTTTTAAAAGAACTTTTACATCAAACGTCACCCTGAACTTGTTTCAGGGTCTCGTGAGATGCTGAAACAAGTTCAGCATGACAATATGTTTCTATACAACCTTGGTATATATGCTTTTTACATAGGATTAAAATTAGCATCGCTATTTAATCCGAAAGCAAAGCTGTGGATAGATGGAAGAAAACATTGGAAAGAAAATCTTAAACATAAAATTGAAACGCTACAATTAGAAAATGCCATTTGGTTTCATTGTGCGTCATTAGGTGAGTTTGAGCAAGGTCGACCCGTATTAGAACAAATAAAACAGGATCATCCCAATCAAAAAATTGTTTTAACTTTTTTTTCTCCTTCCGGTTATGAAATTCAGAAAAATTATTCGTTCGCTGATTTGGTTATGTATTTACCTATAGATACTGTATCTAACGCTCATTATTTTTTAAATATTTTAAAACCTAAAATTTCTATTTTTGTAAAATATGAGTTTTGGTTAAACTTTTTATTTGCACTTTATAAAAAACAAATTCCCACTTTTTTAATTTCAACGGTAATTAAAAAACATCAATCATTTTTTAAATGGTACGGTGGAAATTTTCGTAAAGCGTTAGCTACATATAAAATAATTTACACACAGGATACAGAATCATTAGTGTTATTAGAATCCCTTGGTATTAAAACAGGTCAGTTAGCTGGAGAT
>JANYGR010000406.1 GCA_025359355.1 Bacteroidota bacterium
ATTACCCAACAAACGTGGAGCCTTATATTTAAAACAACATCTAGCTAAAGTCTTTAATAAAACTATATGGTTACCAACCATTATTAGTGCAGAAGAATTGGTTTCACAATTATCGGGTTTACAACAAGCCGACAGCATCGATTTAATTTGTGATTTGTATGTTGCTTACACATCTGTTTTAAAAGAAAAAGCAGAACCCTTTGATTCCTTTGCTAAATGGGGTTCATTAATGCTTCAAGATTTTAATGAAGCCGATCGTTATTTAGTAGATACAAAAATTTTATATCAAGAACTGAAGGAAATTAAACTGATTGAAAACTGGTCGCTTAGTGCCGAAAAACTAACGGCTACACAAGAAGAGTATTGTCAATTTATGTATTTGATGGGCACTATTTATGAAGTGTTCACACAAAATTTATTGCAAAAAAAACAAGCCTATCAAGGATTAATGTATCGAAAAGCCGTTGAGCAATATCAACAATCATCATACATCAATCAATTTTCAAACATAATCATTGCTGGATTTAATGCCTTAAACAAAGCCGAAACCATTATTTTTTCCGATCTCGTAAAACAAAAAAAAGCAACAGTTATTTGGGATGGCGATTCGTATTATGTAAATAATGAAGAGTATGAAGCTGGATTATTTTTGCGTAAAAATTTCACCAATACGTGGTTAGATACTAAAAATTATATTGGGGATTATTTTAAGGATATCCCTAAAAACATTGATATTATTGCTGTTCCCAAACAAATGGGACAAGCTCAAGTTGTTGCTCACCAGTTACAACAATGGATTACTGAAGGAAAATCATTAACTAAAACGGCTATCGTTTTAGCCGATGAAAGTTTATTATTTCCTATTTTAAATCTGCTACCAAAGGAAGTGCAGTATGTAAATATCACGATGGAATATCCATTGCGTTATACACCTATTTATGATCTAGTAGATAATTTAATTAACCTCCATCATTCTACACAAAAAGTCGGGAACTCAAAAAGTTTTTATTTTGCAGATGTATTTAAGATTTTGCAAAACACTCTATTTAAGCAGTATTATCAAGGTTTTAAACCAAGCATTCAATTGCAAACAATCATACAACGCATTGTTGATAAAAATTATGTGTGGATAAATACGAGTGTACTGGCAACTTTATTTGAAGATAATTATAAATACATCGCTCATTTATTTGAACAATGGAAAAACTCCGAACAAGGCATACAAGCTATCTCTCAAGTTATTACTGTATTTAATGATTCTGAAACGCTTGCTATTTCATCTACCGAAAAAGAATACTTGCATGTTTTTACAAAATATTTCAATCGTTTGCAAGCACTCATTACGACACATAATTATTTAGAATCTTTAGTAACACTCAAAAGTTTATACAAACAAATAATTGGAGTAGCTTCTGTTCCTTTTATTGGAGAGCCTTTACAAGGTTTACAAATTATGGGAGTATTGGAAACACGTACACTTGATTTTGAAAACATCATGCTGTTAGGTGTTAATGAAGGTGTATTACCATCAGGTAAATCAACTAATTCTTTTATTCCGAATGATTTAAAACGCTTTCATCATATGCCTTTATATGGCGATAAAGATGCGGTGTATGCTTATCACTTTTATCGCTTATTGCAAAGAGCCACTAACGTTTTATTAACCTATAATACAGAACATAGTGTTTTGGGCTCAGGAGAAAAAAGTAGATTTATTACTCAACTACAATTCGAATTACAAAAATATAATCCTGAACATACCATCACCGAAAAGATGCTGAGCGGAGGCGCTCTCCCTGCAAGCGTTCGCAACGTTATTGAAATTCCTAAAACAGAAATAAATTTATTTCCCATCATCAAAAAATTAACAACCAATGATGAGTATAGTGGATTAAGTCCTTCGGCATTGATTACTCACAAAGATTGTGGCTTACGATTCTTTTTTAGATATGGCGCTGGTATTAAAGAAACAGAAGATGTAGAAGAAAATGCGGAAGCAAACACGCAGGGTTCTATTTTGCATGAGTCTTTGGAAAAGCTTTATACGCCATACATTGGGCGTGTATTGAAGGCCGACGATTTAAAAAATTGTTTAACCCAAACGAACGAAACAGTTGATGTTATTTTTCAAACGTATTTTAGTCAAAAGGAAAGTCAGTTTGGGAAAAATTATTTGCAACGTAAAGTATTGTACGAATACGTCAATAAATTATTAAAATCTGATATCAAATTAATTAATCAATCGGCTAAAACAAATGAACTGCTGAGTATTATTGATTTGGAACGAAAAATGAGTACCTCTGTAACTATTGATATTAAAGGGACTCCAACACAAGTTTATATTAAAGGTTCTGCTGACAGAATTGATAAACTAGGAAATTACATTCGTGTGATAGATTATAAATCATCTATTAAAACAAGCGATAAATTTAAGTTCATTGATTTTGAACTCTTGTTTTCGGATAAAGATTACAATAAAATGTTGCAATTATTTATGTATGCTTGGTTGGCAGTAAAAAACAATATTGCTAAAGCCGAACAGTTACGACCTTGTATTATTCCCTTCAAAAAATTTGAAGAAACGCCTCGTTTTATTTTAGAGAACACAAGCAGAAATGCGGAAATTTTAAATTTCACAAATGAGTTATTAGCTGAATTTGAAGCCCATTTGATTATAGAAATTCAAAAAATGATTGATACTAATACATCTTTCATTCAAACAGAAGACTTGAAAACCTGCGAATATTGCGCTTATGCAGCTATTTGCAATGTTTAAAAACGTTACCCTGAACTTGTTTCAGGGTCTTATGAGATGTTGTCACTTCGAGCGAAGTCGAGAAGTAGACAACTAACAAATTAAACAATACTAATATTGCTCACTATCGTTAGGAAAATCTCTGCTCTTCACATCTTTAATATATTGTTGAAAAGCACCAGACATACTTTCGTATAAATTTAAATAACGACGCAAAAAACGTGGACTAAATTCATGCGTCATACCCAACATATCGTGTGTTACTAATACTTGGCCATCAACACCGCCACCGGCACCAATGCCAATAACAGGAATGGTAATGCTTTTAGCCGTTTGTTCTGCCAATGAAGCAGGTATTTTTTCAAGTACTAAGGCAAAACAACCGTAATCCTCCAATAATTTAGCGTCTTCTAATAAGCGTTTCGCTTCTTCTTCCTCTTTTGCTCTAACTGTATATGTACCAAATTTATAAATAGATTGAGGCGTTAATCCTAAATGCCCCATAACAGGGATTCCAGCCGATAAAATACGCTCTATAGAATCTTTTATTTCTCGTCCACCTTCCATTTTCACAGCGTGTGCACCACTTTCTTTCATAATTTTCACCGCCGATTGCAAAGCCTCCTTTGAGTTCCCTTGGTAGGATCCAAAAGGTAAATCAACTACAACCAATGCCCTATCAATAGCTCTAATAACAGAAGACGCATGATAGATCATTTGGTCCAATGTAATAGGCAATGTTGTTTCGTGACCCGCCATCACATTACTGGCACTATCTCCCACTAAAATCACATCAATACCAGCATGATCAATAATTTTTGCCATCGTATAGTCGTAGGCCGTTAGCATAGAGATTTTTTCGCCTCTTCGCTTCATTTCCTGCAATTGGTGAGTTGTTACCTTTTTTACTTCTTTATGAACCGACATATTTGTTAGGATTATTAGAGTTAAGCAAAACTAATAATTTAATTGGAGTTATTGCTTTTGGAATTAAGTAAAAATTAGTAAATTTGATGTTCTTGTAAATACTATAAATGAAAAAAATAATCATATCTCTAAGTCTTATCGTTGTTGCGTCAATAACATTTACTTCATGTAAAAATGATTTAAATGTATTAGCGCCAGGTAAAGAAGTCGTTTCTGTATACGGAATTTTAAATCCAAATGAACCGGCACAAAATATCCGTATCA
>JANYGR010000439.1 GCA_025359355.1 Bacteroidota bacterium
TATCTGCTGCTGCTATGAATTTTAAACGAGTCATGAACCTCTGGAAACAGAGGCTCATTAACTTTATATTAAAAATTGTTTTTGAAACTTTGTTTTATGATCAAGGTTTGAAGTTGACTTTTTGAGGGACGACTAATTATATTAATAATATTTTTGATCGACGGAGTAATTCTCTAAAATTAATAAAATAAGTATTTGATTTTTTTGCAGGCGATGAGATGATTAAACTATTTCCCTTTTCTTAAAAATACAGCACTAATAAAAGCAGCGCTTACACTAAAAAAGAATAAGATAAATAATTTACCCGTTACAGCTTTAAAAGCAGATAGTTCATTAATGGCTTCAGAAATTATTTTAGGATATTCAGCAGGAGTAAATTTGGGTTTGGTTGCTAAAATATCTTTAAATGTTTGACTATTATAATATTCAATAGATAGATCTTTCCATTTCCATTCAAATTCTATGTAATTGTAAGCTGATGTAATAATAGCAGCAACAACTAACATTTTTAATCCCGTTTTTAAGGCTTCCTTGCCACCAATAAATCCGCCATTATCGGCTTTCGTTAATTGAATTGTAAAGAAAATAAATGGAGCAATTGCAACTACACTCACTATATGGGAAAAGAAAAAACCAAATTTACTTAAACCATAACCGCCTAAAACAATAATGAGTTTAAAAATAATAACTAAAATACTATATGCTATTCCTAATACTAAAGGTCTGTTTTTCATTGTTCAATTTTATTAAGTCTTAGGGTATCTCTATTAAATAGAATTTTTTAGGCGGACAATTTTTTAAAAGCGCAGTTTACATGGGTAAATGAGCATTTTAAAAATGACGTTCAACGACAAAAAGGCATTTAATAGAGGTGGCCATTAACGATTCATACTGATTAAAAATTCCTCGTTAGTTCTTGTTTTGCTCATTTGGTTTAATAAAAATTCCATAGCTTTCACAGGATTCATATCTGATAAATGTTTTCGCAAAACCCATAAACGTTGCAAGGTATCTTTATCCAATAATAAATCATCTCTACGAGTTGACGACGATGATAAATCAACAGCAGGGAATACACGACGATTAGCAATTTTTCTATCCAATTGTAATTCCATATTACCAGTACCTTTAAATTCTTCAAAAATAACTTCATCCATTTTAGAGCCAGTCTCCGTAAGAGCAGTGGCAATAATGGTTAACGAGCCTCCGTTTTCAATTTTACGAGCCGCTCCAAAAAAGCGTTTTGGTTTTTGTAAGGCATTTGCTTCTACACCACCTGATAATACTTTTCCACTTGAAGGAGCAACCGTATTATAGGCACGTGCCATACGCGTAATACTATCTAATAATATAACAACATCATGTCCGCATTCTACCATACGTTTTGCTTTTTCTAAAACGATGTTTGCAATTTTCACATGCTTCTCTGCAGGCTCATCAAAAGTTGATGCTACAACTTCCGCCTTCACGCTACGAGCCATGTCAGTAACCTCTTCCGGGCGTTCATCAATTAATAAAATAATTAAATAAACTTCAGGATGATTGTATGCAATGGCATTAGCGATATCTTTTAATAAAACGGTTTTACCGGTTTTTGGTTGTGCTACAATTAATCCACGTTGTCCTTTACCAATTGGCGCAAACATATCGATGATACGCGTGCTATTATTTTGTAAGGGATGTCCAGTTAATTTTAATTTTTCTGAAGGAAATAACGGTGTTAAATAATCAAACGGAACTCTATCTCTAATATAAGAAGGCTCTCTTCCATTGATTTCATCGACCTTTACAAGCGGAAAGAATTTTTCGCCATCTTTTGGAGGACGAATACCTCCACGAACGACATCTCCTGTTTTTAATCCAAATAATTTTATTTGTGCTTGAGATACATAAATATCATCAGGCGAACTTAAATAATTATAATCTGAACTGCGTAAAAAACCATAACCATCGGGCATCATTTCTAATACACCTTCGCCAATAGCAATGCCATCAAAATTATAATAAACACGTTCTGGTTTCGGTTGTTGATTATGGTGATGCTTTTGTTCATTCTCTTTAGCATCGTGCATTTCCATGCCATCCGGTGTTTGAGGCTTTTCTTCAGCCTCAATATTGATGGCAAAGTCATTATTAACAACCTGTTTAATTTCATTATCATCCTGACGAGCTTCTCTTTGTTGATGTTGCTGAGGATGATTCGGTTTTGGTTGGTTTTGATGTTTGGGTTGATTTTGTTGAGTTCTTGGCGGATGATTATGAACAGGCACTTTACGAACAGGCTCTTCTTTTGGTTCATTAGTAACAGAAGTTTGAACGCTAGGTTCAATAACTGCTTTTACTTCTTCAACTTTAGGTGTCTCCGTTTTTAATTTAGGTTCCTCTTGAAATAAGGTCGGCTCTGTTTCTGTAAACAAAGGTCGAGTATCTTTTGGTAACGCAGAACCAGCTAAAGGCTTAGTAATACGAGGCTTTTTAGGTTTTTTTTCTTCCACACCTTCTGAAACAATTGCTTCTGTTTTTGTACTTTCTTTTTTAGGAAACTGATTCGCTAATTGTGCCGCTAATTCAGTATTTGCCATTTGGGCATCTGCAATTTTTATAACCATATCAGGTTTTGTTAATCCTTTAGAGTCTATTCCAAATTGCTTACAAATGTCTTTTAGCTGAGGTAAGGCTCTGCTACTTAAATCTTGAACTTCAAACATAGTTATGTTTAATAAGGGGGATAATAATTAAAAAAATGAATTTTGTTTTTTAATGAGTTTTGTGATTTTTTGATATTACAAGATTTTGTAATTATCTAAATGATGATACAAGTATAAGCATTAATTTTATATCTCAAAACAAATTATGCGATTTATTTTATAGCCATAATTTACTTGAGTTTTATAAAAATAATACCTTTACACCATGAGTAAATTTTTAATAGTTGGTTTAGGAAACATTGGTGATGAGTATGCGCATACACGCCATAATATAGGGTTTGATGTGTTGGATTATCTTGCCAAAGAACATGATTTAAAATTTAAATCGGATAGATTAGCGGATGTTGCTGAACTAAAATACAAAGGCAAACAATTGATTTTAATTAAGCCAACTACCTATATGAATTTGAGCGGAAAAGCGCTTAATTATTGGTTACAATCCGAAAAAATTACTTTAGAAAATTGTTTAGTCATAGTAGATGAATTGGCATTGCCATTTGGTAAAATTAGATTAGGACCAAAAGGAAGTGATGGCGGACATAATGGATTAAAAAATATTCAAGAAACATTAAATACAACTAATTATGCGCGCTTACGTTTTGGTATCAGTAGCGAATTTAATAAAGGTAGTCAGGTAAATTATGTATTAGGTAAATGGACTGACGAAGAAAAAAAGACATTAAATGATCGTATTAAAATAGCAGCCGATGCTGTGAAAGCCTTTAGTTTTATAGGTTTAGCGAGATGCATGAATGAGTTTAATACGAAGTAAGAAGAGTCCCGCAGATTTCGCTAATTTTCGCGGATTTATTTTATTGATGATTATTTATTTTACAAACTAGGTAGATAATTTTTCTCAGCGAACATCTGCGCTATCTGTGGGAAAACTAAATATCATACCTTGCTAAAGGTGTAACATCTAATCCACAAAACTCTTTATTTAAAAACTTATAGTAACCTGTAATAGCAATCATAGCAGCATTATCGGTGCAATATTCAAATTTAGGAATGTAAGTTTTTAAATAAAAAATTTTGTGGATTAGATGTTACACCTTTAGCAAGGTATGATATTTAGTTTTCCCACAGATAGCGCAGATGTTCGCTGAGAA
>JANYGR010000458.1 GCA_025359355.1 Bacteroidota bacterium
CCAACACCAGGGTAATCTAAACCCGCAGAAATACTATACGGTTCGGTAATTTGTCCATCATCAGTTTGCATCAAATAGGTTTTACTTCCATGTATAATTCCAGGAGAACCAACAGTAAGTGTAGCTGCTGTATGTCCAGAATAAATTCCTTTTCCTGAAGCTTCTACTCCAATTAATTTTACTTCTTCATTTTCTAAAAAATGATAAAAAGCTCCTGCTGCATTACTACCGCCGCCAACACAGGCAATTACATAATCTGGATTTTCTTTACCGATACTGCTTTGTAATTGCGATTTAATTTCTTTACTAATAACAGATTGAAATCTTGCTACCATATCGGGATATGGGTGAGGTCCAACAACTGAACCAATAATATAGTATGTATCATCTGCATGATTAATCCAATCGCGAATTGCTTCGTTGGTTGCATCTTTTAGAGTCTTACTTCCAGAGGTAACAGAAATTACTTTTGCTCCTAACATTTTCATGCGCGCAACATTAGGCGCCTGTCTTTCTATATCTGCTTGCCCCATATATACAATGCATTCCAATCCCATTAATGCACATACGGTTGCCGTTGCTACACCATGCTGCCCTGCGCCTGTTTCGGCAATGATTCTTTTTTTACCCAAACGATTAGCTAATAAAATTTGTCCGATGGCATTATTTATTTTATGAGCACCCGTATGGTTTAAATCTTCGCGTTTTAAATAAATGGTTGTTGAAAATTGTTGAGATAATTTTTTTGCTAAATAAAGAGGTGTTGGTCGTCCTACATAATTTTTTAGTAAATCGTCAAATTCTTTTTTAAACGACTCACTATGCATAATGGTTAGGTAATTGTTTTTTAATTCCTCTACATTATTAAATAATATCTCTGGAATATAGGCTCCACCAAATTGCCCGTAATAACCTAGTTCGCTAACGCTATAATTGTGTTTAGTTGTTGTCATTGGTATTTATATTTTGAATGAATTGTTTTATTTTTTCGATATTTTTTAAAGCTGGGGATAACTCAAACTTTGAATTAATATCAATAGCATGTAATTGCGAATGATTGAATTGTTGTATTTGTTTGATGGAAGAAGAATCGATACCTCCGCTCAAAAAGAAGGGTTTATCAAACGTATATTGTTTTAGTAATTCCCAATTAAATTGTTGTCCACTTCCACCGTATGTTTTAGTATCTGTATCAAATAAAAAGAAATCAACGTGAGACAAATATTTTTCTAAAATTGTAAAGTCAAAATGGTTATGTATTCTAAATGCTTTGATAACGGTTACGTATGGTTTTAATTCTTCACACATTTTTTCTGACTCGTAGCCATGCAATTGAACAACATCTAAATTATAATGAGCTACAGTGTTTAATACACTATATGCTGTTTCATTAACAAACACACCCACTTTACCAATATGTTTTGGGATTTTTCTAATAAAATCAAAACTGATAGACTCGCCGATGTATCTCGAAGATTTTTTATAAAAAATAAAACCTACATAATCAATTTTTAGATTTATTAATTCTTCAATATTACTTTGGTATTTTAATCCGCATACTTTTAGTTTCATGATTTCTTATACTAAGATTTAGATTTTAATTCTTTAATAAATTCTTTGCAGGCCAAATCTGGTTGTGGGTGTTTCATAAATTGACTGCCCATAAGGAAGCCTTGAAAGCCGTGCGACTTCAACTTTAAAATAGTTTCGACAGTTCCAATACCACTCTCCGAAATTTTCACTATTTCTTTTGGTAAAAGATTACTCATTAAAATGGATTGTTCAATATCAATTTTCATCGTATGAAGATTGCGATTATTAACGCCTATCACATTTACCTTTTCATTTATTTTTTCTAATTCACTTTTATCGTGAAGCTCTAAAAGCACCTCTAATCCTAATGAATGAGCAATGTTTGTAAACTGTTTAATTTGTTCTTTAGTTAAAATGGCGGCAATTAATAAAATAGCATCAGCTCCAATGGATTTCGATTCAATGATTTGGTATTCATCAACGATGAAGTCTTTTCTTAAAATGGGACAGAAATTAAATTTACGTGCTGTTGTTAAATCATGTGATGAACCACCAAAAAATAATTCATCCGTTAATACAGATAATGCACTGGCGCCTGCTTGCATATAGCCGATAGATATCTTTTCGACATTTGCATATTTATTAATGATTCCAATAGAAGGAGATTGTTTTTTTATTTCAGCAATAATTCCACACTTATCTTCTCTTCCTATATATTTTGAAAAAGAAATAGTTTGCGCGTTAAAATAAATGCTGCGTTCTAATAGTTGTTTAGGATATAATTCCTGACGCTCTTTTACTTCTTTGATTTTGTGTGCTACAATTGTGTTTAAAGTATTCATGTTAGTTTGTAATTAGGTTTTTAAATAAAATATAAGTTTTTTTAGATTCAATGGTTTCCTTGCAAATTCCTATGCAGTCTGCGATACTAACATTAGGGCTATAACAATGCATCGCTAAAGCGCTGTTAACAATCACTACATTTTTTTGTTCATTAGTACATTCATTTTTCAATACATTTAAAAAAATATCGGCAGCGTCTTTAATGGTTTCTCCTCCCGTAATACTTTTTTGACTTTGAATTTTAAATCCTAAATCAATTGGTTCTATTGTTTTTTCGGATGTTGATGAAATTAATTTAAATGAATTAGTTAAGCTCACTTCATCGTATCCGTCTAAAGAATGAACGAGCGTGTAAGAAGAATTACTTTGTTGCAAAATATAATGATATAGTCTGGCGATATCTAAGCCATATACTCCAATGTAACGATGCTTTACTTGTGCCGGATTTACTAGCGGTCCCAACATATTAAATAAAGTTCTTACTCCTAATTCTTTGCGCTGTGTTGCCACTGCTTTTAATGCAGGATGAAATAAAGGTGCGTGCATAAAACAAATATTATGTTTGTCTAATTCTTTATTTAAATCATCTGAATTATTTTTGAATTGATAACCTAAATAATTTAAAATATCCGAAGAGCCCGAAACGGAAGAAGACCCGTAGTTGCCATGTTTAGCAACCGTTACGCCAGAAGCCGCTAATACCAATGCCGATAATGTTGAAATATTAAAAGTGTTTTTTTGATCACCACCAGTTCCGCATACATCAATAGCATCACGGTTTATATTTACGGGAACGCACACATCTAATAATGATTTTTTAAAACCGTTTAATTCGTTTAAGGTAATAGGTCGTGCAATATAAAATGTCATGATGGCGCTTATTTGAGAAGGGTTTAAGTTTCCTTGATATATGTTCTGAAACAATTGATAAGCTTCTGTTTCGGATAAATTATGTCCGTGACATAATAGTTCAAATGTTGTTTTCATTTCTTTTTTAATTAAAAAATTAGTGAATGGTATTAATGTTTCATGAAAATTGATTAGTCGTTGAGCCAGTTTTTAATCATTGTTTCGCCGTGTTCAGAAAGAATAGATTCGGGATGAAATTGCACGCCGCGTACATCGTATGTTTTATGTTTTAGTGCCATGATATTTCCTTGTTCATCAACCGATGTAATTTGTAATTCTTTAGGCAACGTTTTGGGATTAACTACCCATGAGTGATAACGCCCAACTGTAAATGTTTTAGGGCAATGATTAAATAGTATGTCTTCAGAAATTATGTGAATAGGAGTTGATAAACCATGGTATACTGTAGTTAAATTTTCTAGTGTTCCTTCATAAGCTTCGGCAATAGCTTGTAATCCTAAGCATACGCCCAATATACTTTTTGATGCTCCATATTGTTTTATTAAACGTGGCATAATGCCAGCATTTGTTGGTAAACCAGGACCTGGTGATAATAAAATTTTATCGTAATTAATAATTTCTTCAATTGAAATTTTATCATTTCTAATTACATCAAACGATAGGTCGCTTACTTTTTCAATAAGATGAACTAAGTTGTAAGTGAAGCTATCGTAATTATCTAATACTAATAATTTTTTCATTTTTTTCTATTTTAAGATGATTAATTTTTTCGGCTTGTAAAATGGCTCTTTGCAAAGCAGATACTTTATGATTAATTTCTTGCAATTCTTTTTCTTCATCAGAAGAAATAACGATGCCAGCTCCTGCTTGATAATACAAGGTGTTATCTTTACTTAAAAAAGTACGAATCATAATAGCATGATTTAATTGGTTATCATGACTTATAAAACCGATGCAACCACCATAAAACTCGCGCGATTCGGGTTCATATAAATCAATTAATTCTAACGCTTTGTACTTAGGTGCGCCTGATAATGTTCCTGCGGGAAACGTGCCTAATAGTAGTTCAAATGGATGGAAGTGTTGTTTCACTTTGCCAATAACCTTACTAACTAAATGAATAACGTGCGAGTAAAATTGCGTTTGCTTTAAAAATTTAACTTCTACTTGCTTGCAATATTTACTTAAATCATTTCGTGCTAAATCCACTAACATATTATGTTCCGCATTTTCTTTAGGATCATTTAATAGTTCTTTAGCTTTTTCTAAATCTAATGCGTCGTTGCCTGTTCGCTTGTATGTACCAGCAATAGGGTGAATTTCGGCTTCTTGATTAGAAATAACTAATTGTGCCTCTGGAGAAGAACCGAATAATTTAAAATTCCCTAAATCAAAATAAAATAAATAAGGAGATGGATTAATGTTTTTCAAAGCGCGATACACATTAAAATCATCACCAATAAAGTTTTGCGAAAACCGACGAGACAATACCAATTGAAATATGTCGCCGTTTTGACAATGTTCCTTAGCTTTTGCTACCATTGCTTTGTAGGCCGCATCAGTTAGTTTACTTGATGTTTCGCTAGTTGTATTAAAATTATATTCTCTGTAAGTTAAACAGAGAATTTGTTCTTCAATAGTTGTTAATTGTTGTTTTGATAATTCGTTGTTGAAATGATGACTAATGATATACAAGTTATTTGTAGTGTGATGAAATACTAATACAATTCCATATACACTATACAATAGCTCAGGAATATCGAGTTGCTTATGTGTTTTATTTAAACGAATATCTTCTGCGTAATTGATGCTATCATAGCCCATGTAGCCAAATATGCCTGCATAACAAAAAGGGAACGATTGAGTTTCGAACTCAAATTTTTCTTTGAATAAAATTAATTTCTCAACGGTTGCTTTGGTATTAAAATCAATTATTTCTTCTTGTATGATACCATTTATTTTAGTTTTAAATTTTTGCTGATGTATAGATACAGAGGCTAATGGATTTAAACAGATATAGGAGTAATGCCCATCTTTACTATTATAATCGGAGCTCTCTAGTAACAATGGATTCTGATATAAATCTCTCAATCCTAAATATAATGCTACAGGTGTTTTGGTATCCGCTAATAGCTGAGTGGTATGTGTGTGTAATTTCATGTTGATTTTTTTTATAGATATGATAGAAAACAAAAAGCCCGCTGTTGTATGAACAGCGGGCTTTATAAGGCCTTTATAAGAATATAAATCTTAGCTACTCACAACATTTGTTGTAAGCCACCACCATGATTTATTTAAAATTGTAGTTTTCATTCCGAGACAAATGTAAATCTATTTATTTTATTTCCAAATAAAATCACACTATTTTTTTAGTGAATTGTTAAATTAGTTAGATTCTTGTTACTCTTTAAAAAAATTATAAACGAGCGTTGCTTTGGAATTACCAATAATAACAGTTAATTCGGCAAGTGTTGCTTCCTTAATATATTTTACGGATTTTAATTCGGTCAATAATTTTTGAGCTGTTTTATCACTAATACCTTTAATTTCGGATAATTCTGTTTTAAATGTTTCTCTGCTACGTTTGTTACGATGGTGCATAATGCCGAATCGATGGGCTTCGTCGCGGATATGTTGAATGATTTTTAATGTTTCAGAACGCTTATCCAAATACATAGGAATTGAATCTCCAGGAAAATAAATTTCTTCCAAACGCTTGGCAATACCAATAACGGTTACCTTTCCCATTAAGTTTAATTTTCGTAAACTGATAATAGCAGCGCCTAATTGTCCTTTACCACCGTCAATCACAATTAATTGAGGAAGCGGTAAGCCTTCTTCAATAACGCGCGAATAACGCCTGTAAATCACTTCTTCCATCGTTGCAAAATCATCGGGGCCAACAACTGTTTTTACATTAAAATGACGGTATTCTTTTTTAGCAGGCTTTCCATCAATAAATACAGGCATTGCGCTAACAGCATACTCTCCCTGAATATTTGAATTGTCAAACCCTTCAATGTGTCGAGGTTCTTCTTTCATTCGCAAATCGCGCATCATCTGCTGCATAATACGATCAGTGTGTCTTTCGGGGTCGATGATGGCTAATTGTTTTTCGCGTTCGCGCTTGTAAGCTTCTACATTTTTGAAACATAAATCTAATAAATGTTTTTTGTCGCCTATTTTAGGGACAATATATTTAGCATTTTCAAATTGCAATTCGGGCTCAAAGGGAACAAATATTTCTTTGCTTAAAGAGTTGTATCGCAATCTAATTTCGTTGATGGCAAACACAAGCATCTCCTCATCCGTTTCATCTAATTTCTTTTTAAACTCCAATGTTTGTGCTTGAATAATGGTGCCATTCATTACTTTAAAATAATTAACGTAAGCCGTTTTTTCGTCACTGATAATACCAAACACATCGGTATCAGTAATAGAAGGATGTACAATAACGGATTTACTTTGGTATTTTTCTAAGAGTTCAATTTTCTTTTTAAGTGTTGCTGCATCTTCAAACGCCAGTTTTTCAGCCTGTTCAAGCATTAAACGTTTTAAATCTTTGATAGCAAAACTAATATCACCTTTTATTATTTTTCGAATATGAAGAATACTTTCATCGTATTCTTGTAAAGATTGTTTGCCCACGCATGGCGCTTTGCAGTTGCCAATGCTGTATTCCAGACAAGCTTTAAATTTATGTTTCTCTATATTTTCCTGACTCAAATCAAAAGAACATGTGCGAAGTGGATATAAATGTTTGATTAAATCCAATAAAATAAACATGGTAGTAGAAGAGGGGAATGGGCCAAAGTATTCGGCGCCATCTTTCTTGAGTTGCCTTGTACTAAAAACTCTCGGGAAACGTTCGTTCTTAATTAATATCCATGGATAGGTTTTATCATCACGCAACATGATATTGTACTTGGGCGTGAGGCTTTTAATTAAATTGTTTTCTAAAATCAAGGCATCCATTTCTGTATCAACCTTAATAGTTTTGATGTCAACAATTTTTTTGACCATTAAGCGTAAGCGAAACGTATCATGCTCTTTAGAGAAATAGGAAGTTACTCTTTTTTTTAAATTCTTTGCTTTACCCACATACAAAAGGTTATTAGCGTCATCATAATAGCGATATACACCCGGACTTTCGGGCAAGGTTTTTAAAATACTCTGAATATGTTCAGAAAATGTTTCTATCACGATACGAAGTTAAATTTTAATCAGTTAATTTTTTAGTTAATTTGTAATATCTTTAAACATAAAGTCATATTTATTGCCCCTCTCGATTGGGGTTTGGGCCATGCCACTCGCTGCGTACCTCTTATTAAGCAATTGATGCTTGATAACGAAGTAATAATAGGCGTTACGCCTCTAACATCAATTATACTTAACGAAGAATTCCCAACGTTAAAAAAAGTATCGATTGAGCCTTATAATATTACCTATTCATCTTGGTTACCATTGTCGTTTAAATTACTGATGGATTCGTTTCGGATTAGTCGGGTTATTAGGAAAGAAAAAATACAATTGGAAGCTATCGTTAAAGAGTATCGTATAAATGTAGTGATTAGTGATAACCGTTTTGGATTGCAGCATTCAAGTGTAGAGTGTGTTTATATGACCCACCAACTTAACATACAAGCAGGATGGCTATCAAGTATGGCAAATAAAATTCATCATCACTACATAAAAAAATTTAATCAAGTGTGGGTTCCTGATTTTGAAGAAGAAACCAAGAGTTTATCTGGACTTTTATCTAGAAGCCATAATCTGAAAAACGTAACTTATATTAATCCTTTAAGCAGATTAATACCTTCGTCTACTATTGTTGAGGACTTGGATTATTTATTTTTAATATCGGGGCCAGAACCACAAAGGACGATACTTGAGACGGTACTTTTTGAAATTGCATCCAAATCAAACAAATCAATTTACATAGTAAGAGGTTCAAATAAGCCACAACCTTTCAAAAGCAATGATAAGATTACTGTGATAAATTATGCAACTTCTAGCCAGTTAAGTGAGCTTATGCAGCGAGCCAAAACCATTGTTTGTAGAAGTGGTTATAGCACGTTGATGGATTTGAATGCATTACATAAAAAAAACATTGTTTTAGTCCCTACGCCTGGACAGCAGGAACAAGAGTATCTAGCAAATTACTGGAAAGAAAAGTATCATATTAAGATTATTTTACAAAAGAATCTGAAAGATTTTCGATTAGATTAGGTAGTCATTTCAAATTCACAATGGCGGTTTAATAACTATCTTTTAAAGCGTGATGCAACTGTTTTTTTACACGTAAATTTAGATGTGCAACTACTCAAAAAAATCGGCTTTTACCTATTTATAGTGACTTCTATTGGAGTAGCTATTTGGGGTTTTATTCGTTTAAAAGAAAATAAAGAACCTAAAGTATCTGTTATAGAGCACATTCCCAACTCGGCAAGTGCGATTATAGAAACTAAAAATATTTCCGAATTAATAAGTCAACTAACGCGTCAAAATTTAATTTGGAATTCCTTATTAAATAATACAAACATTGCAAATGCCCAGTATTGTGTGCAGTATTTAGATTCAATCAGTAAAACAAACACCGAGGTAACAGATTTGATAAATAATAATGCGGTGTATTTATGTTTTTTTAAAGAAACAAATGCGATGCATAGTTTGCTGTTATTTAAACTAAAAGAAAAAAGTAATGAAACTATTTTTACTGATTTTTTTACCAAACATTTTAAAAAGAATTCAGTAACAACGTCTTTTGATTGCTATGAAATTACGATACGGAATCAAAAATGGTTTGTTGCTTACAACGATGGAATTGTCTATGTTTCTTCAAACGAAACTATTTTAAAGCATTCCATAGAACTCCCTGTTAACGAGTCGATAGCCGCTAATAATCATTATGTATCATTGCTAAAAGAAAGCGGTTCGCAAGTTAATCAAGTGTATTTGAACCAAGAAAATTTAAAATTATTAGATTATTCTGTGTTCGCACAACAATCTTTATACAGTGCCGAAGTTAAGTTAAATGAAATTACATTGAATGGGTATGTTATTCCCGATTCCGTGATGTATACCTTAAAACATCAAGAGGCTTCAACGATTGATGCGTATCAGCATTTGCCAGCTCATCCGTCTTCTATGATTGGACTTGCAATTAGCGATGCAAAATTATATATGAAAGAATTTGAAAAAATTAATACCACCTCTGATAATGAAAAGAGAACAATATCCTGGAAAAGACTTAATGATAGTGCTTTATATGACATTAAAAATGAATTTTTAGAAAACATCGACGTTCAAATTGTTGCGAATGCCTATGCTATTGAAAAAAATAGCCACATGATTACAACTATTAAAGTGAAGGATAACGAAAAGGTTGAGAGCTTATTGAAATTAGTGAATGATAGTATTATTAAGCAAAACGATTTGACGATGTATCATTTACATAAAGATTATCAAAAATTATTTACGTTGATAAATCCATCTCATGCCTTTCAATATGCTTGTGTCAATAATGATTTATTGTTGTGTTTTTCTGATCGTATCGCTTTACAACATTATCTTCAAAGCATTGCAAACAGTAATGTAATTAGTAAGGATATTCAATTTATGGAATATGCAAATGATAATTTAGCTCAGGCTTGTAATATCATGTGTTACAATAATACTGCTTTATTAATCCCAGAAAAAGACGCTTATATTTTAAGATCAAAAGAATTGGTTAATTCTGAAAATGCTATTTCACAGATTTCAGTTACTGGCAAAAATTACAAAAATCTAATGCAGGTTCGAGTAAATTTTTCTCACGCTCAACAAAAATCAGCTGATACAAATATGCAGTCTTCGCTTTGGTCTTTCGATGCTGATTCTTCGGTGATAAGTGGTGTTCATGTATTTACGAATCATTTAACGCAAGAAAACGAATTATGTTTTCAAGATAACGCCAAACAGCTATATTTAATAAGCTCTACAGGTAATTTGATTTGGAAAAAGAAACTGAATGAAATGATTACTTCAAATATTTATACAGTTGATATTTTTAAAAACGGCAAATTGCAACTATTATTTAATACCGAAAATTATTTGCATTTATTAGATCGTAATGGAAATTACGTGCAAGGTTATCCTGTGAAATTACCTGCAAAAGTAACATCTGATATAACGTTATTAGATTACGAAAACAATAAAGATTATCGTATTTTTTTAGCTTGCGCAAATAAACATATTTATAATTTTTCTTTATATGGCATCAAAACGGAAGGATTTACACCTCTCAAAACTGATGCAATCGTTGAACTTCCCATCTATTACATTAAAGTAGGGCAAAGCGATTATTTAATGTCTGTTGATGTTATGGGAAAAATTTATGCATTCAGTCGTAAAGGAGAAGGTCGAATAGATTTTAAAAATAAAACAACAACGAACGTATCAAGTTTTTATGTGTTAAGTGGCAATACGTTAGACAATAGTAAATTAATTTATATAGATGATAAAAACAATTTGTTAAATAAAATTTCTTTAACAGATAAAAAAGAAGCGATCAAATTAGGAGATGAATTATCTGGATTTAAAACGCATTACGATTTGATTAATGATGATACTCAAATGGATGTATTAGTCTTTGGTGACGGGGCATTATACGGATATGATTTATTTTCAAGCAAAATAATTGAACATTTTTCTGCTACTTCTGTTTATGAAAATGCTCAAACTATTTCTACAAGTTCACATAATTATATAGTAGCTTTTGATAAAACTGGAGAAAAAATTGATATTATCAATAAGGAAGGCAAGTTAGTAACTTCAATTTCTAATGCTTCTCATCAGCCATTAGTAAGCAATTTATATAAGAATGGAAAAACATATTTGGTAATTACAAATCACCATCAAATATTTTGTCAGGAGTTAGATTAATTTATTGAAGTTTTTATTTTGCCTTTATCCATTCTTCTCGTAATAATGAGTAGACGTATAAATCCATAAATTGATTATTTAAAAATTCTGCTTGCCTTTGTATTCCTTCTTGTTTAAAATGTAGTTTTTCGGGAATAGCTTTGCTTTTTACATTTAATGTAGCACATTTTATTTCAATGCGATTGAGATTTAATTCCATAAATCCAAATTGTAAAAGTGCTTTACAAGAATGAGTAATAATGCCTTTTCCTTGAAAATCTTCACTAATCCAATATCCTATGGTTCCTATTTTATTATTAGCATCTATAAAATGAAGCCCAATTCGTCCAATAATATTCCCGTTAAATTTAATCACAAAACCATAATCGGTTTGTTGCTCTGTTTTTTGAATAGAAGCAAGGATGTAATTTTTTGAATCGTTTAAGGTTTGTATTTTATCAACCCAAGTCAGCCATTGCTTTAGATAAGCTCTATTACTATTAATAAGCGCATAATTCTCTTCTGCATGACTAAGATGATTCGATTCTAAGAATAATGTATCATTAATTTGTATCGTCATCGGCTACGATTAAAACCCCATCACTTTTCTCACAACCTTTATTTTTTCTTGAGCCATTTTACGAGCCTTGGCTTCTCCAATTTGTAATTGTTTTTCTAAAATATCTGGATTATTCATTAAGTCGGTATAACGTTTACGAGGTTTTTCAAATTGCGATAAGATCAATTCGTACAATGCTGTTTTAGCATGGCCATAACCATAACCTCCTTTAGCGTAATTAGCGCGCATCTCCAACTGTTGGTTAGATGTTGCTAATAAGCTAAATAGTTTAAACACATTACACGTATCAGGATTTTTTGGTTCTTCAATTGGTGTACTATCTGTTTGAATACTCATCACTACTTTTTTCAATTCTTTTTCAGGTAAAAAGATATTGATATAATTACCATAAGACTTGCTCATTTTTTGGCCATCCGTGCCTGGAACAATCATCACGCGCTCGTCAATTTTAGCTTCAGGCAAAATAAATAATTCTTGCTGATAACGATTATTAACGGCTTTAGCAATATCTCTCGTGATTTCTACATGTTGAATTTGATCTTTGCCAACGGGTACAAAATTAGCATCATATAAAATAATATCTGCTGCCATTAAAATAGGATAAGTAAATAATCCAGAATTTACATCATTCAATTTATCAGCTTTATCTTTAAACGAATGAGAGTTTGCCAACATCGGGTAAGGCGTAAAACAATTCAAATACCATGTAAGTTCACACACTTCCGGAATGCGACTTTGGCGGTAAAAAATATTTTTTTCAGTATCAAAATCAAAGGCCAACCACGTTGCAGCTACTGAGTTTACGCTATCAATACGCATAGCAGCATCTTTCTGAGAAATGAGAGAATGTAAGTCGGCGATAAAAAAAAGAGATTCGTTATTTGGTTGTTTGCTAAGTTCAATTGCTGGCAACACTGCCCCTAAAATATTTCCTAAATGAGGGATGTTATTACTTGTTATTCCTGTAAGTATGCGCGACATTTTTTTATTTTTAAATAACGATGCTGAAATTGTAAGAGTTTTTTTAGCGTATCGATTGTTCAATCTTTTATGCTTCATTCAGCATAATCGAACATCAAATCCCTTTAATAATGCCGTCTTTAGAAGCTTTAATAAAATTAACGATTTGAGTTTTTACATTTGAATCTGTAATTTCTTGTTCTATTAATTCTAACGCTTTGGTAACGTTATGTCCACGAACAAATACTAAACGGTATATGTCTTCAATGGCATTAATTGTTTCTTTATCAAAACCTCGTCTAGCCAAGCCAACTGTATTAACGCCAACATATTGTAATGGCTCACGCGCTACTCGAATATAAGGAGGTATGTTTTTGCGTACTTG
>JANYGR010000464.1 GCA_025359355.1 Bacteroidota bacterium
TATTTTTAAAAGACATCATTTTTTTGGAGTATATTTATAGTCCAAAAATACTTTTTTTTGATACCAAAACTCACCATAGATAAAATAATTGATACAGCTCGTGTAGAGGATGTTATTGGCGATTTTATTACCCTCAAAAAACGAGGCGCTAATTTATTAGGGTTATGTCCTTTTCATGGCGAAAAATCACCATCGTTTACCGTTTCGCCTGCAAAGGGAATTTACAAATGTTTTGGCTGCGGCAAATCAGGTACGGCCGTTAATTTCATTATGGATCACGAGAGTTTATCGTATCCAGAGGCCTTGAAATATTTAGCTAATAAATATGGTATTGAAGTCGTAGAAAAAGAAATTACCATTGAAGAAAAATTAATACAAAACGAAAAAGAAAGTCTTTACATTGTGATGCAATATGCACAAAAGTATTTTCATGATTTGTTGTTAAATGATGATATGGGGCGTTCTATAGGCTTAGGTTATTTTATAGAACGAGGTTTCCGACAAGACATCATCGAAAAATTTCAGTTAGGTTATAGTTCTGAAGAACGACGAAAATTTACAGAAACGGCGGTTAAAAATGGGTATAAGCCAGAATACCTAGTTAAGACAGGGATGTCCATTCTTTCTAATAATCATATAGAGGGAAATCCGATTACTGAAAAAGATATTTTTGATAGATATACGGGGCGTGTGATGTTTCCTATACACAATATTACTGGGCGTGTTATAGGATTTGGTGGACGAATTTTAACGTCCGATAAAAAATTAGCGAAGTATATTAATTCGCCACAAACAGATATTTACGATAAAAGTAAAACGCTGTATGGCTTGTTTCAGGCTAAGAAAACAATTATTCAAGATGATACTTGTTATTTAGTAGAAGGTTATACAGATGTGATTTCAATGCATCAATCGGGTATCGAAAATGTTGTAGCTTCTTCAGGAACATCATTAACGGTTGAACAAATTAAACTCATACATCGCTTCACTAAAAATATTACGATTTTATATGATGGTGATTTTGCAGGGATTAAAGCCAGTTTCCGAGGTATTGATTTAATTTTGGAAGAAGGAATGAATGTGCGCGTCTTATTATTTCCTGATGGAGACGATCCAGATTCATACAGCAAAAAAGTAACGAACGAAGAGTTTAAAGAATTTATTAAACATAATAGTAAAGATTTTATTTCCTTCAAAACAAGCCTATTATATAAAGAAGTAGAGAATGATCCCATTAAGCGTGCGGAATTAATTAAGGACATTGTTGAAAGTATTGCGGTTATTCCTGATGCAATTAATAGAAGTGTGTATGTGAAAGAATGTTCTAAAATAATGGACATTAACGAGCAAATTTTACAAATAGAAATTAATAAACTGATTCGTAAAAAAGCAGGAAAGCATTTACCAAAAGATAACTTTAACAATACCACAAATGCTTCAAATACTTATAACGAGGCTCCTCCGGAAGAATACTTTGAAGAAGAAAAAGTAATTGATGCTATTTTAGATTACGAAGAAAAAGAGTTGTTGCGCATGATGATGCAATACGGAAATGTATTAGTTGATTTAGAAGCAGAAGATACTGACAGTAAGGAAATCAGCATACAACTAACAGTTTGTGAATTCGTGATTTTCGAATTATGGCGAGATCAAATACAATTTATCAATCCTATTTATCAGTTAGTGTTAGATGAATTTCAGCATGAATTAGAGAAAGGAATTATTCCCGTACTTCAAACGTTTACACATCATCAAAATCCTGCCATTTCTCAAGTGGCCATTGATGTCGCTTCTTTTTCAGATGTCGTATCACCTAAATGGGAAACTTTAGGTGTTGCTATTCCAAAAGAAATTCACGCTATTAAAAAAGGCGTTGAACATCAATTATTTTCATTAAAAGAAAAGCGCTTATCAACCATTATTACTTCCACTAAAGAATTATTAAAAACAGCTGATCCGTTTGAAAATGAAGATGTTTTTCGTTTTTTAATTTCTTTAGAAAACCAAAAAAAACGCGTCAATAAAATTTTAGGCAGAACAGTCGTGCGTTAGTGGTTTCGAAATAGGATTATCTATGTAGTTTTTGAGTAAAAACCAACAAATTTCAATTCTGTCTTTTTTTTGGATTAAATCTTTATTAATGAGTGAATTGCTTAAATGACTTAGTTAATATTACTGTCTTTTTAAATGAATAAATTATCTTTACCACAAACAAAACATTATTTTACATGAAACATATTATTGTTGCTTTATCATTATTAACCTTATCATTCCAAGTTAAGGCTCAACAAGTTAGTGAAAAAATTCATGAAGTCTATGGTGCCTATGCGCAACAAGAAGTTTATAATAATCCAACTCGTCTTAGTTATATAACAGATGTTATTGTTAATAGAGTGAAAATAGTGGAGTCTCCTGTTACCACTAACGATAAATACCCTAAATTATCCAGTATCCCATTATTAAATAAATATAATCCCGCATTAACTTACGATGCTGTGTTTAATCCTGATAATTTCAATCCCATTAAATATAATTTTAATTTTTATACACATTCAAATATGGTTTACAGGGTAGATAATACAAATTACATTATAATTATAGAGCCACAAAAAATTAATTAATCGATATTTTTTTCAAATACATTAGCCCTTAACTAACTATTATTTACTACACTATGAAACAATTAATTACATTATTTTTAGCTTTAATTTCATTTGCCTCTGTTGCTCAAACCTATAACATGAGCACTACAAATATTACTACTTGCTCAGGTAATTTTTATGATCCAGGTGGATCAGGAGCGAATTATGGCCTTAGCCAGGATTATACCATGACTATTTGTCCATCAACGGCTGGTTCTAAAATTTCATTTAATTTCACGTCGTTTGCGCTCGAGCAGAATTATGACTTTTTATATATTTATGATGGAAATAGTACTGCCGCAACTTCTTTAGGAGCTTATTCGGGATCGGTCACACCTGTTGGAATTGTTCAAGCTACTGGAGGTAATGCTTCTGGTTGTTTAACATTTGTTTTTCATTCTGATGCTTCCGTAACTCAGTCAGGTTGGGTAGCCTCCATATCATGTGTGATGCCATGCGAAACGATAAATTCTACGTTTGTTAGTTCTACTCCTGCTCCAGGAGCTGGAAGCATTATTAGAGTTTGTCAAGGGCAATCTATTACTTTCAATGGTGGTGGTACGTTTTCTTCTGGCAGTAGTGCAGGAGCAACCTATACTTGGACTGCGGACAATGTTGCTTTTGGAACAGGTACATCTGCAACCACTTCTTTCCCTATTCCGGGCGTATATGTTGTTAATTTGAATATCACAAAAGCAGGTTGCATCAATCATAATTTTATTAATCAAATAGTTCAAGTTTCTACAACACCTTCTTTTGCCGGAACGACTACATCAACCACTAGCATTTGTTTGGGACAAACGGCCACATTAATTGGTTCTGTTACCCCAACACCTTATAGCCCAGTTTGCGCGCCACCAGTGAGTGGTGTTACTTTCTTGCCTGATGGAACGGGCGCCTCTTACAACACTTGTATTACGGTAGATTGTTATAACTCTGCTCAAACTATAACATCTGCAGCAGATATTGCAAATATATGTATGAATATCGAACACTCTTATCAAGGTGATTTATCGATACAAATTCTTTGTCCAAACGGGCAAGTATGTAATTTAAAAGATTATCCGGGAGGACCATACAATTATTTAGGTGCTCCATTAGATGACCCGGCTGTAGGGCCAGGCGTTGGTGCCAATTATTGTTTTGCTATGTCTGGAACTGTTTTATTATGCAATGGACCTACTATTGCGGGACAAGGAACACCTCCTAATACTTCCATAGCAGCAGGAACATATTCGCCTACCGGTAATTTTAGTAGTTTGGTAGGCTGTCCATTAAATGGTAATTGGTGTATTAAAGTAACTGATAATTTAGGGGCAGATAATGGCTATATCTTTAACTGGGATGTTAATTTTAATGTACCGCCTCCATCTTCACAATCCTTCACTCCAACAATTGTTTCTGAAACATGGTCAGGATCAAATATTATTTCTACAGTAGGAAATAATTCAACGATACAACCTACTACAACAGGAACTAAGTGTTATACGCTTACGGCTGTCGATAACTTCGGTTGTTCTTATGTATCTTCGTCGCAGTGTATTACTGTTAATCCAGGCCCTTATGCTGGTGTTGGCAATACATTAGCAGTTTGTAGCTCGGCAGCAAGTTCAAATTTATTTTCACTGTTAGGTGGTGGAGTTGCTACTACTGGAACCTGGAGCGGACCAGCGCCAGCACTAACTGGTGGTAATTTAGGTACTATTAATCCAGCGTCTTATACTGCTGGAACATATAATTATACTTATACTGTTCCTGCATCAGGGGGTTGCCCTGCAGCCACTGCTGTTGTTACGGTTACAATTAGACCTAATCCTGCGGCTACGTTGTCTTTTACTAATCCATCGTGTGGTGCTACAAATGGAATTGTTGTTATAAATGATATATCAAGTGGTGGGCAAACCATCTCAAGTTTTGCAAGTTCATTAGGGTCTATATCAGGACAAACTGTAACTGGCTTGGGTGCTGTTACTCCAATTATTACTTTAACTAATAATTTTGGCTGTACTTTTACGGTTTCTACTACTTTAACCTCATCTCCTGGCCCAAGTAATATCACATTAACTCCTACAAATGCTTCTTGTGGACAAAACAACGGAAGCTTTACATTTGCTTCTCCGATTGGAGGTACAGCGCCTTACTCTTACGCTTTAAATGCAGGTCCTTTTACAGCAGTGTCTCCAATTACAGGCTTAGCCGCAGGAACATATTCCTTAACGGTAAAAGATGTAAATGGATGTACTTATGTGAAAACAGTTGTTATCGGAAGTAGCTCTGGACCTTCAGCTATTACAGGAACAACAACATTAGCGGGTTGTTCGTTAAATAATGGAACTTATAATGTAAC
>JANYGR010000009.1 GCA_025359355.1 Bacteroidota bacterium
ACAAATTTGAAGGTAAATATATGCGTTTAAACGGCAAAAAAAATAAAATATTGTTTGTTAAAAGTTTTTATTTATTGAAAGAGACTGCTATATTTGTGTTTAGGAAAAGATTAAGTAAATTTAACATATATGGCGAAGAAACTTATATTACTGCTCACGACACTCTGTTCTACTGGGATTTGGCAAGATTTGCAGGCGCAAGATCCCCAATTTACTCAATTTTATGCCAATCCATTATACTTAAACCCAGCATTTGCAGGAACAGCTCGTTGTCCGCGTATATGTATGAATTACCGTAATCAATGGCCAAATCTATCAGGTACTTATGTTACCTATAGCGCCTCTTATGATCAGCATATCGACGCTATTAGTGGAGGATTAGGCTTAATCGTTACTCAAGATGATCAAGCTCACGGAACTTTAAAAACGACTAATGTTAATTTAATATATTCTTATCTCCTTCCTGTTACACGTGAATTTTCTATAAAATTTGGTTTACAAGCAGGTTTTTTTCAAAAATCCTTAGATAAATCAAAACTTAATTTTGGCGATATGATTGATGCTAGACGTGGTTTTGTTTGGAATACAAATGAAGTTATTCCTTCTACTAATAAATCAAATTTAGATTTCGGTGGAGGTATTTTAGGTTATAGCAAACGTTATTTTATTGGCGCGGCATTTCATCATATTACTCAGCCGGATGAGGGTTTACAAGGAACTTCTAAATTACCATTAAAAATTACTGGTCATGCGGGGGCTGTTATTCCTTTAGAAAAAGGCGGTGATTCTTATATCTCTCCTAACGTGTTGTTTATGCAACAACAAAACTTTACACAATTAAATTTAGGATTATATTTTGTACGTGGTTCTTTTGTTGGAGGTTTATGGTATCGTAACTCTGACGCCTTTATTGTATTAATAGGCTTACAAACGGATCATTTTAAAGTAGGATACAGTTATGATGTTACTGTGTCTAAATTATCAAGTAATACAGCTGGTTCTCATGAGATCTCTATGCAGATGCAATTCGAGTGTAGACCAAAGAAGAAAAAATATAGAACTATTAGTTGTCCATCATTTTAAAAAATAAAGTGTAACCTTTTCATAAAAAATTCGTTATAGTCTTAAATTAAACCAATACCTATGAATTTCAATTTCATTAAAAGCCGCAAATCACTAGCTATTATCTTCTCTGTACTTGCAGTATCTTGCGCTAAAGAGCGTTCTTCTACTACTGGCTGGGATTACAATAATCCAGATAATGGAGGTTTTGAGAAAGTACCTTATGAAGAACAAGAGACTGGACCGGGTCTAGTACTAATAGAAGGTGGATCATTTTCAATGGGTCGTACTGAAACAGATGTAACTTATGAATGGAATAACGTTCCTCGTAGAGTAACTGTATCTTCTTTTTATATGGATGAGACTGAGGTAAGTAATTTTTCTTATTTAGAATATCTATGGTGGACAAGTCGTGTGTTTGGACCAACATTCCCGGATATCTATCAAAAAGCATTACCTGATACATTAGTTTGGCGTGAAAAATTAGCTTATAATGAGCCTTACGTAGAGTATTACTTACGTCACCCAGCTTATAGAGATTATCCAGTAGTAGGTATTAACTGGTTGCAAGCAAATGAATTTTGTGCTTGGAGAACTGACCGTGTGAATGAATTTATTTTAATTCGTGAAGGGTTATTAGATCACGTTCCAAATCCTTCGGATCAAGATTATTTTAGTACAGAAGCTTATTTATCAGGTAAATGGCAAGGTCAACTAAAACAAAAATTACCTTCATTTGATGAACAAAACCCTGAGCGTGATGTACGTATGGAAGATGGTATCTTTTTACCAAAATACCGTTTACCGACTGAAGCAGAATGGGAATATGCTGCTTATGGCTTAATTGGTAATACAATTGGTGAGCGTATCACTGATAGAAGAATTTATCCATGGAATGGACATGGTATTCGTAACAGTGATGATAAATACATTGGTCAAATACAAGGAAACTTTGTTCGTGGTGCTGGTGATATGATGGGTACTGCAGGGTTCTTAAATGATAATGCTGACGTTACTGCTCCGGTTTATTCATATTGGCCTAATGATTACGGTTTATATAATATGGCCGGTAACGTATCTGAATGGGTAATGGATGTATATAGAGCTTCTACTAGTCAAGATGCAGATGAATTTAGACCTTTCCGTGGTAATGTATTTGTGACTCAAGTAAAAGATAGTACTGATGGAACAATATCTACTAACGTTGACGGACCTGTATTCCAAAAATTTACACATAAAGTAAACGTTCCTAGTGCTCATGGTGTGTCTGGTGAAACAACTGATGTAACGGATAGTGTATTAACTGTTTTAACTAAAGACGCTCAAAACTATAGCAATGCTCCTTCTGATGGCAAGTCTGATATCCCGGGTCGTGTTAAATGGAGAGAGGTTAATGCAGCGATTTCTTCTGATAATTTAGATGAACGTCGTAATTACAAAACATCTGATTACATTAGTTATTTAGATGGAGATGTTAATTCTAGTTTGTATTATTCTGACGGTGAAGATGCTTACACTGAAAAATCTGATAAATTAATGTACGAATATGCTAAAACATCCTTAATTAATGATAAGGCTCGTGTATACAAAGGTGGTAGCTGGAGAGATAGAGCTTACTGGTTAAATCCAGGTACAAGACGTTATTTAGATCAAAGACAAGCAACTGCTCACATTGGTTTCAGATGCGCTATGGTAAGAGTTGGTAGCCCTGTTGGTTTAGGTAAATAAAAATATTCTTTTAAAACTTAAAAGACCTTTCAGTATTGAAAGGTCTTTTTTTTGAATTAAATCTTGCTTTTTTGCGAGAATCTATTAAAAATAAATCATTGTAAATAAAATTACTATCTTATACCAAAGTGATTTAAATTTTAGTCCAAAATT
>JANYGR010000024.1 GCA_025359355.1 Bacteroidota bacterium
ACAAACTCCGTTAAATGTTTGATTAATTCAAATTCTCCAAGCTCTGTTAATTCTGTTCTTCCTGTATTTTCTATCATTTTTCTTTTTATATCTTGATTACGAATTACGTACGAATATACGAATCTGGATTTGCTATTTTAATTCGTTTACTATTCGTTTAATTCTTACTCCATTGCTTGTAAAATTTATTAATATAGCTAATTTTAAATTTGATACTTTAATGTAATTTGATATTTGATCAATATATTTTTTTGAGTAAAAATCACTTCTTTTTAATTCAATAATTACTTTGTCTTCAATTAAAAAATCTAAGAAATTATTACCAATAATTTCTTCTTTATATATTACTTGGCATAAAGCCTGTTCTTTAAACATTATTTCAGCATCTTTTAATTCTTTTGCGTATGCTTTTTGATAAACTTTTTCTAAATGCCCATGACCTAATTCATTAAAAACATTGTAAGCTAACCCAACTAATTTATAGCTTAACTCTGGGTATATCAAGTCTTGTTTTTGAATCATCTTATTCATCTATCATACTCAAATTCGTATATTCGTATACGATTCGTAATCACCCTACTATTTTAGTTTAATACATACATTTTTAGGCTCGGTAAAGAAGTCCAATGCTTCAAAACCGCCTTCACGTCCAACACCAGACGATTTAACACCCCCGAATGGCGTACGTAAATCACGTAATAACCAACAGTTGATCCAAACAATTCCTGTGTGTAAATTCATTGCCACACGATTTGCTTTTGTAATGTCTTGTGTCCAAACCGTTGATGCCAAGCCATATTGAGTAGAGTTTGCATATTGCATTACTTCCTCTTCCTTATCAAAAGGCATGATGGTTACAACAGGTCCAAATATCTCTTCTTGATTTGTTCTGCAATCAAATGCTAAACCTTCAACAATTGTTGGTGCTAAATAATATCCATTTTCAAATTCGCCACTTACGTTAACAGGCTCTCCACCGCATAAAACAGTACCACCTTCTTGTTTTGCTAACTCTACATAAGATAAGATTTTTTCCATGTGTGATTTAGAAACAACGGCGCCAATCTTTGTTTTACTATCCATTGGTGCGCCAACAATTAACTTTTGAGTTTTTGCTACAAAATCTGTTTTGAATTTTTCATAAATAGATCTCTCAATAAAAATACGAGAACCGCACAAGCATATTTGTCCTTGATTAGCAAAGGAAGACTGCATCGTTGTTGCTAACATTTTATCATAATCACAATCAGCAAAAATAATATTAGGGTTTTTTCCACCCAGTTCTAAAGATAATTTCTTAAACATTGGTGCGGCTATACTGGCAATGTTTGCACCTGTTTTAGTGCCTCCTGTAAAAGAAATTAACGGCACATCTTTGTGACTAACAATAGCGTTGCCAACTTTATGACCAAAGCCATGTACTATATTTAAAACACCTTTTGGTAAACCTGCTTTCACACAAATTTCTGAAAGTAAATACGCAGTCATAGGAGTTATTTCCGAAGGTTTTGCTACAACCGTGCAGCCAGCAGCCAAAGCAGGGGCTATTTTCCAACTAAATAAATACAATGGTAAGTTCCAAGGAGAAATACATCCAGCTACACCAACCGGCTGGCGCAACGTATAATTAATAGCAGTATCTTCCACACTATGTGCTTGTGCGGCATAATGTAAAATACCCGTTCCATAAAAATGAAAATTAGCAGCAGCACGCGGAATATCAACAGTTTCGGCTAAATGCAAGGGTTTACCATTATCTAAACTTTCGGCAACAGCCAACTCATGCAATTGCTCTTCAATTAAAGAAGCAATTTTTAAAAGGTATTTTGATCGTGTATCTTTTGGTGTGATGCTCCATGTTTTAAAAGCTTCTTTAGCGGCCGTAATAGCAAGTTCGGCATCACGCTCATCACTATCAGGAATAAGAGAATATACAACACCTCGAGAGGGATCGTAATTATCTATATATTGTTGAGAAGCTGGTTCTACCAACTCACCATTGATGTAGTTTTTTAATTTAAACATGACATGAAAATAAGATCACTAAAGTAACAAAAATGACTCATATATTTTTGTAAAAATTAGAGGCGAAACATATTTAAAATCGATTCATAACTGCTCAAAAAGCCACTTTTTCAAAGGGATACGCGTTAAATGTGCCAATGGCTTTCGCAATCACGATATCATGTCTATTTGTGCAAATAATATCTCCGCTTGAAACAATAATGCGATTGCCAGCATGTTCTACTTTTCCTATTCCCATCAATTGATCGTTTAATAAAGATGGCGTTAAGTAGTTTATTTTAAATTCTACCGTTGATACAATTTTTTGTTGTTCTACAACCGTCGAAAGTGCCGCAACGCCTAATACACCATCCATTAATGCGGCTATAACACCACCATGGGCAGCTCTTGGCGTTGATAAATGCTCTTGGGTAATGGTCAAAAAATAATGAACCAGGCCAGGCTCAATGATTTTAAAATCCATTCCAAGGGTATTACCAAAGTGATTGTTGGCAATGTATTTTTCTATGATAGTCATCGTTCGTTTTTTTTATATGAGTGGGGCCTTTTACAAAACACAAAACCCCTAATTCATAACAAATTAGGGGCTTTAATCAGTTATAAGTAATTAAGCTTCTTGTGCTACTTTTGGAGCAGCTGCTAAAATTTCTTCGTTAGCCGCTGAAGCATACTGTTCAAAGTTTTTCAAGAATTGTCCTGCTAAATTTTGTGAAGTTTGATTAAATGCTTCTTTATCTTTCCAAGCATTTTTTGGTTCTAATATTTCTGCTGGAACATCAGGGCAAGATTTAGGGAACTTT
>JANYGR010000324.1 GCA_025359355.1 Bacteroidota bacterium
ATTCATTACACCTAAATTTAGCTATTGTAAAATTTAAAAGATGGATTTCGATTACTTTAGTTGGATAATATTACCTATTCTTATTTTCATATCTCGTTTAGGAGATGTGACCATGGCTACCCTTAGACATATTTTTATATCAAAAGGGTTTAAAAAAATAGTTCCTATACTCGGTTTTTTTGAAGTATTAATATGGTTAGTGGCTATGCGCCAAGTTTTTAGTCATTTAGATAACGCTGCTTGTTTCATTGCTTGGGCAGCGGGTTTTAGTGCGGGTACTTATTTAGGAATGTATATCGATGAGCGTTTAGCGATGGGCGCACAAATCATTCGAATCATTACAAATGAATCAATCGAAGAATTAACGGATGCTTTAAAAAATAACCATCAAGGTGTTACCATTGTAGATGGAAAAGGTGCGATGGGACCTGTAAAATTGATTTTTACAATTGTGAAACGTGCCAATAAAAAAGAGGTATTAATGCTTATTGAAGCACATGCACCAAATGCATTTTATTCAATCGAAGACGTGAAGGGCTCTGAACATGGCGTGTTTTCCGAAAAAGGTAATCCTAGTGCTATTAAGCGATTATTTGCAATTGGGGTTCAGAAATAATTAGTGTCAGTAAGAAAACTCCAATTTCTTATCAGACACTACGTATTTTATCAAAAACTATTTAATAGAAATATTTAAAACAATAAACTACTTCTTGATTTTTTATCTTTTAAATCGTCTATGAAAATTTCTTTTGTGAATGTAAATAGGGAAATGCTTTCTAAAGCCTTTAAAATAGTGTGATTATAGAGGTAACGATTTTCTCCTTTTATTAATAATAGAAAATCAGTGGTTTCTAATTCAGGTAATAATTTAGTGGTTTGTTCTACTTCACCAGCAAATAAATCAAAAGTATCTTCTTTTGGTTTAGTTTTATTTGGTTGCAACGATGTTTCGTTTGGTAGTAAATTTAATTCAATATTTAATTCTATCAATTTGAAATTATACACAGGGAAATAAAATTCTTCGCCTTCTGTGTGTGTGTAATCCAATAATTCGCTCAGTTGTAAATCAATATTCAAATGTTCATTAATGCTGTTGATTACCCTGTAAATGCTCTCGTTACAGGTTATCGAAAACACATCAAAGTCGAAATGCTCCTCGCTGTTTATATCTAAAAAATGCGTTTTCAATTTGGTAAGGATACATTTATTATTTAAAAAAAAGTCGGAATGCTACTTACATCCCGACTTCACTATATCTACAATAAAAAATTATTCAGAAATTTTTTCAATCAACTCTGTGCTTATACCAGTAGAGCTATAACCGCCATCATGATATAAATTTTGCATCGTTACCATACGAGTTAAATCCGAAAACAAACTCACCGTATAAGCTGCGCAATCATCAGCACTTGCATTACCTAATGGAGATTGTAAATCCGCAAAGGTATAGAAGTCAGAAAATCCTTTAATGCCACCACCTGCAGTTGTTTTAGTAGGAGATTGAGAAATTGTATTAATACGTACTTTCTTTTGTTTACCGTAGTGGTAACCAAATGTACGAGCAATACTTTCTAACATTGCTTTAATATCAGCCATGTCGGTATAAAAAGGATATGTACGTTGTGCTGCAATATAAGATAACGCAACAACAGAAGCGTGTTCGTTTAAAGCGTCTAATTTGTGCGCTGCTGCTAGCATTTTATGAAATGATAAAGCAGATACATCAATTCCTTTTTGAAAAAAATCGTAATTTAATTCTGTATAAGGAATATTTTTACGAATGTTTACGCTCATGCCAATTGAATGTAAAACGAAATCAATTTTACCGCCTAATATATCCATTGACTCGGTATATAATTTAGTAAGATCGTCCATACTTGTAGCATCTGCAGGAATAATTTTAGCTCCAGTTTGTTCTGCTAATTTATTGATTTCGCCCATACGCATCGCAATTGGTGCATTGGTCAATGTGAAGGTTGCGCCTTCTTCATGACATTTTTGTGCTACTTTCCACGCAATAGAGTTTTCATCTAATGCACCTGTTATGATACCTCGTTTTCCTTTTAATAAATTGTACGCCATAATGTGTTGTGTTTTTTAGTTGGACAAATATACAATTTTTATAGGAAATGCATAGGAAGTGTCGGCAAGAAAACTCCAATTTCATCGTTATACTTGCCCTAAAAATGGTCATTTGCGAAAAGCAAACTTCCATTATTTATACCGCTGTAGCGGTATCGCAAGCCTCGAACTTGAATTTTTCTTACTCGACATTCTGGTGTCTTGCAATCAATTCGTAATAATAGTTCTTTATGAAAAGTTCTATAATGATATATTCAAATGGAAATTATTTAACAGCAGTTGCTTTTTGAAGCCTGTTAACAATGATATCCGCTAATTGACCGAAGTAAGTGCCAATTATTTTGGAAGGGTTATTTACTGTTGTTGGTAATTCTACTTCAGCAATTCCTGAGTTTATTTCTTTTGCATCATAGGTGTATATAGTATAATGCATTATAATTTTTCGTGAGCTGTTACCCGTCATGTCGCTTGGCATTGCACTAAAGGATTTGATATCTAATTCGTTGATAAATAAAAATAAATCTGTTTTATATTTGCCATACAAATAAGGTACTAAGGTTGCGTTTTTTAATTTAGCATTCATAAAACGCTCGTCACTATTGGTTTCTACAGTGAGTT
>JANYGR010000095.1 GCA_025359355.1 Bacteroidota bacterium
AAAGCTAATGAAGAGCCCATCGCATCACCATCCGGATTATAATGAGTGACAATAACGATGTTGTTTGATTTGGAGATTAAGCTTTTGAATTTAGTAAAGGAATCTTTTTGCATGTTAAAAATTTAGAAAGACAAATTTAGGTTATTTTAATTTGCAATCGTAACAATATTTGTATCTTTGCGACCTAAAAAAAAAAACAATGGTAGGAAATATCACCTTTACAATGCTTAAGCCAGATGCAGTAGAAGCAAACAACATCGGCCCAATCTTAGCTAAAATAAACCAAGCAGGTTTTAGAATTGTAGCTATGAAATATTTAAAATTATCTAAAGACACAGCGGGTAAATTTTACGAAGTTCATAAAGAGCGTCCTTTTTATGGAGAGTTAGTAGATTATATGAGCAGTGGTCCAATTGTAGCAGCAGTGCTTCAAAAAGATAATGCTGTAGCTGATTTCAGAACGTTAATTGGAGCTACTGATCCATCAAAAGCAGACGAAGGAACTATCCGTAAATTATTCGCAAAATCAATTGCAGCTAATGCCGTTCATGGTTCTGATAGTGATGAAAATGCAGCTATTGAAGCTAATTTTTATTTCTCTCAAATTGAGCGTTTCTAAATAACAACTAAGAATAAAATAATAAAAGCTTGTCAAGAAATTGATGAGCTTTTATTATTTTGGAGATAATGATATTCTTGTAACTTTACCATTAAACTATGTATGTTTATGTTTAATACATTTAAAGCCTATTATCGATTTTTTATTCCCCTAGCAGTACTACTTGCCCTGTGGATTGTTGGAACTATAGGATATGTATTAATAGATGATTACACGTGGTTTGATGCTTTTTACATGACCATTATTACAGTTGCAACTGTGGGTTATGGCGAAGTTGAGCCATTGAGCATTGCAGGAAAGTTATTTACGGCCTTTCTTATTATCACAAGTTTTGGTACATTTGCTTATGCTGTGTCGTCTATTACCAAGTTTGTATTTGACGGCGAGTTTAATGATTTTTTTAAAAACAGAAAATTGAACGCAACAATCGAAAAATTAAGAGATCATGTTATCATTTGTGGATATGGTCGTAATGGCAGGCAGGCGGCTCAAGTGCTGAAAAAACATCATAAGCGTTTTGTGGTTATTGAAAATAATGCCAAGTTAAACGAATCCATGACTCATCAATTTAAAGAACTTGTATTGACGGGTGATGCTACGCAAGATGAAATATTATTGAAAGCGGGCGTTATGCATGCTAAAGCTCTAATAACAACACTTCCTGTTGATGCTCATAATTTATTTATCGTATTAACAGCACGTAACCTCAACAAAAACCTAACTATTATCTCACGTGCCAGTGAAGATAATTCTGATGCTAAGTTAAAAATAGCGGGAGCAAATAATGTGATTATGCCCGATAAAGTAGGAGGGGCTCACATGGCATCCTTAGTTATGAAGCCTGATGTGATGGAATTTATTGATCATATCACAGCAGAAGGTGGCGCAAATATTAGTTTAGAGGAAATCTCATTTGAACGTATCCCCGATGAATTAAAAAATAAAACATTAAAAGATTTAGAAATTAGAAATCGTTCGGGAGCTAATATCATCGGCTACAAAACAGCTATGGGCGAATATATTGTAAATCCAAGTGCTGATACAAGAATTATCCCTCAATCTAAATTATTTGTATTAGGAACACCCGAACAAATTTCTGCTCTCAAAGCAATTCTAAGCTAATTTTTTATCGAAGTAAAACCTATTTTTATCATTTGTTTTTGATAATTTGTGTGTTAAAATTGGCATTTATTCCAAATAAATTATATATTTTAGTGGCTACAAAATGATGCCTATATGTAATAGCCACTTATAACGGTTTTGTTGCAAACACCAATGAAGATATGGCTTATACCATATAACAATTTTAAAAACAATAAATATCTACAAATGAAATTATTTTTTACAAGTATTATTTCGATTATTTCGATGATCGCTTTAGCTCAAGCGCCTCAAAAAATTAGTTATCAGGCAGTTGCCAGACAAGCTGGTGGGGCAGTGATATCCAATGCACCCATAGGCGTTAAATTTATTATTTACCAAGGCTCTGTTGGCGGTACTATCAGCTATGAAGAAACGCATAATGCTAATACCAATCAGTTTGGTTTATTTACATTATTTATTGGAGGAGGTTCGCCATCCATTGGAGCGTTTAATACAATTAAC
>JANYGR010000113.1 GCA_025359355.1 Bacteroidota bacterium
AAGCACATAAAAATAATATACAAGTAATAGCATAACACCAATTTGCATGAAAGGAATGATGATAGCCGTATAATAAGCCAGCAATTACAGGCCCTAAGATAGATCCTACGTGCCAAGCGGTGCTATTCCATGTGGCAGATTGTGTATATAATTCGCGAGAAATAATTTGGCTCATAAAGGGAGCCATGGTTACTGCTAAAAACGAACGAATAATTCCAAAAACAAACACTACAAAAAATAAGGCGTACATGCCAAAGCCCTGAATCCAATGAAAGAGAGAGCTACTGAATCCTAATAAAAATAAAGAACCCATCAATAACGCAATACAACCAACAAGTAATATTTTTTTGCGATTAATAATATCAGCTAAATATCCCGAAAAAAAGGAGGTGACAATAAATGGTAATGCTTCTGTAATGCCTATTAAACCTAACACAATCTCTTCTTTACTATATTCATAATAAATTTGCAGATTGATAGTACTCATCTGCATTTGTATGGCCAGTGTTAAAAAAAAACGAGCAAAAACAAAATACCTAAATTCTTTATGTTTAAGTATTTGAAGGGATGAGTAGAAAGACATAAGTACAAAAGTATTATTTTAAAATATATTTAAAAGTCTTATTTTTACTGTAATTGGAAGATTCAGAAAACATACGTTTAACAATTAAGGCTTTAGCCGAGGATGATCGTCCTCGCGAAAAGCTTGTTATGAAGGGACGTCAATCGCTTTCTGATGCAGAGTTATTGGCAATTTTGTTATCGTCAGGTAATCGAGAAGAAACGGCCATACAATTGGCTCAACGAATTTTAAATGGGAATCAAAATTCAATTAATCAATTAGCGAAATTACAACTCAGTGATTTAAAAAAATATAAAGGAGTAGGAGAGGCAAAAGCAGTTACTATTTTAGCAGCTTTGGAAATTGGCAGGAGGCGCACTGACATTGGCTTAGAAGAAAAAATTAAAGTAACTTCTTCGCAAATTGCTTACAATACAATTAAATCGAAGTTAAGTGATTTACCACATGAAGAATTTTGGGTTATTTTTTTAAGTAGAAATAATAACGTCATTAAAACAGAATGCATAAGTAAAGGTGGTGTTAATGGAACTGTTGTAGATACACGACTTATTTTTAAACCGGCAATAGAATGTTTAGCTTCTGGCATTATACTAGCGCATAATCATCCGTCGGGTAATTTAAAACCGAGTCAAGAAGATATTCATTTAACTAAAAAAGTAAAAGAGGCTGCAAGGCTTATAGATATGACTGTTCAAGACCATTTAATTATTGGTGATCAGGTGTATTTTAGTTTTGCAGACGAAGGCATACTATAGAATTATGATAAAAATTGTAACCATCATTGGCGCACGACCACAAATTATTAAAGCGGCAGCATTAAGCAGAGCTATTAATAAAAGATTTTCAAGTCAGATAACAGAAATTATTGTTCATACAGGACAACATTACGATGAGAATATGAGTCAAGTTTTTTTTGATGAGTTAGGAATTCCTGCTCCAAATTATAATTTGAATGTGGGTAGCGGAAGCCATGGAAAGCAAACGGCGACCATGATTTCAGGCATTGAAGAAATATTGATGCAAGAAAAACCTCAAGCAATTGTATTGTATGGCGACACAAATTCTACTTTAGCAGGAGCAATTGCCGCTAGTAAAATTCACATTCCAGTTGTGCATATTGAAGCCGGCTTACGTTCGTTTAATAAAGCAATGCCAGAAGAAGTGAATCGTATTATGTGTGATCACGTATCAACCTTATTGTTTTCTCCAACAAAAACAGGCTTTGCCAATTTAGTAAAAGAAGGATTTAAGACTGAAATAATGAAGCCATACTCTGCCAATAACCCTAAAATATATCATAGTGGCGATGTGATGTATGATAACAGTTTATATTTTAGTGAAGTCGCTGAAACAAAAACAACAATCATTTCAAAAAACAATTTAGAAAAAAATAAATTTATTTTAGCAACCATTCATCGAAACAATAATACAGATGAGCCTTTGAGACTGAACGCTTTGTTTAATGCCTTATATAAAATTTCTGAACAAAATCAATTAGATGTATTGTTGCCATTACATCCTCGAACGGCTAAGTTATTGAGTTTTAATTTAGATGCTGAATTGTAT
>JANYGR010000175.1 GCA_025359355.1 Bacteroidota bacterium
TAATCCTGCGGTAAAGTTATTTAACCCAACTGGTATCAGGATTTTTGTTGGTGTTAATGAGAGAGTGAAGATAAACTATTTTAGCGTTTTCATTTACGGTAAAATGTATCATATATGGTAATTTTTTACCAAGCGGCAAGCATCTATATATTGTTAACAGTTGTAGCCGATATCTATATTTTATGACTTTTAAATTTACTTTAAATAAAAGATTAATAATGCAACCGTCAGAACTGAAAAGACTATTAAAGGAGCAGAATCTTCTAAGTCTGTTAGAAAACAATATATAGAAAAGGCAATGGTCACTATTAATAATAAAATTAATACACCATCTAATGTGTCTATTGGATAATAATATTGATTATGTACTACGCCTACTTTTTTTCCAAAAACATTCTGACTAACAAAAATAGTATCTGCTATATTAAATGGAACTTGATTGTTTAAGTCAAAGCAGTAATTATTTAACTGGTCAGTAAATATGGTTACAGTTTGCCCATAGTGTCCGCTAGTCGTTCTACCGCCTCCTGAATAATATTCTTCGACATCAATATTCGATATCGTTTCGACTTTGTAACCAGATTCTGGTATTGGAGCAAATAGTGAAATAGATACATATATAACAAGTAAAACTGAAATTAATCTGAATATCAATTTGATATTCTTTTTGTTGTCTTTTATATTCTCTCTTTGAATTTGCACAGCCGTTAACCACCTAAAAACGCCATAAACGTTGCTTTAAAGCAACGTTATACGAAATTACTTAATTAAATTTAAAAAAGCAAGTAAACCCAAAGCCAAACAGTTTTGGGTTTTGCTTTATAACAAAGCAAATTCATAACATCTGCTTCTTTGTCCGCTTTTAAATTCGGACATACTCTGCCAACAAATCCGAATTGCAGAGTACATTCATCAAACAAAGCTAAGGAAAGCCAAATACTCCGTAATTATTGCCTAGCAATAGATTCGTGGCACAAGGTATGATACACCTGCGTACGTTTTTGAAAATCAACAGCGATTAAAAATCAAATTATAAACTAAAAACAAAGTAAAAATGAGTACAACAGAAAAAGCCGAAAAAGGCACAGCAACAACAACCGTATTAAAAGACAATTACTTAATGGTATCGCCCAGTTTAATTGTAGCCGATGAGAACGTAAACCCACGCTCAGAATACGGAGACATTGAGGAGTTAATGAATTCCATATTAGAGAACGGGATACGCAACCCATTAAAAGGTTACAAAGTAGGCGACAAAATTGTTTTAAAAGACGGGCATCGCCGTATGCGAGCCGTAAACCTTGCCATTGAAAAAGGAAATAAAATTGAACGAGTGCCGATTATTTTAGAACTAGGCGCATTAAACGATGAAGAACGAACCTTAGAGTTTTTAATTTATAATGACGGTAAACCTTTAACGATGCTCGAACAAAGCGAAGTAATCAAACGCCTTTTAAACTTTGGTTGGAAAACAACCGATGTAGTAAAGAAAACAGGCAAAGCAAGAGGCTACATTGAAAACCTGATTATGCTTACAAAAACAAGCATGAAAGTTCAGCACTTAATAAAAGAAGGGAAAATAAGCGCACACGCAGTCATACAAATTATGCAAGCAGTAAAAGGCGACATTGATAAAACGACTGCCGAAGTAGAAAATGCCATTAAGACCGCTAATGAATCAGGGAAAGAAAAGGCAACCCCAAAGCACGTAACTACTGATAAAGTAAAAACCCAATCCTACGGTAAATTTTACAAATGGGCTGAGGAGATTGCCGATAAAATTGCAGGGAGAAAAGATATTTTGAAAGACCGAGAAGATGTATTAAGTAAGTTACTAATCAGCTTTGAGAATGGTCAATCTTCCACTCAATTTGCTGAAACTTATTTCACAGATAAAACTAAAAAATCAGAAGCACCTGCGAAAAAAGCAGTTCCATCGGCAAGCAAAGTAACTGCTCCTGTAAAGAAAAAAGCTACCGCCAAAAAAGTAACGAAAAAGAAATAATAATTTTTTATTTGAAAATGAAGCCTTGCCAATCGCAAGGCTTTTTTTATTCCACCACCATGTCAAAGAACTAATTGAAAATTATTTTATTCGAAGATATCCATCTCCCCACCCTGATTAAAACGACCGTATTGCAACGCCTTTCCAATTTCGGGGATTTCAATAACGACATCAACATCGTGTTGGAATTCGTTATTACCTTTAAACTGACCACCTTTAGTAGCTTGGAAAATAAAGACAAAGGATTTCCCTTTGTTATCAGTTTTTAGTTTTTCTAAATCCTTAGAAGATAAACCAAGTTTGTTTACCGAATCTAAAAAGATAAAATCATAATTTGATAAATCGGTTGGCACGGCATCGGCTACACTTAAATTATCATGTGCAACGTTTTTATCTTTTAATTTATCTTGTAGGGTTCTGTCGAGTTTCTCTTCTTTAGCAACATAAAGAACTCTACCGTGATTACGAGCTAAATAGCCTGCGAAATCAACGCATAAATAACTTTTACCCATCTTAGGCATACCAAATACCATTGCTGTAAAACCAGCAGATGGGTCGCCTATAAACGCCAACCACTTATCTTTAAAACCAAGTGTATTAAACTGCATATTCACAAAATCGGTACTCTTCATTATATTTACTTTTGATACTTCTTGAGGAGAAGGAGTAT
>JANYGR010000186.1 GCA_025359355.1 Bacteroidota bacterium
CTGCTATTCGTTTTGAGACACAAGGCTTTTTTGGAAAATATGAATATAAAAATGCGCAGTTCGATTCGAAAGGAGATAAAAATATTACTAATAATACAGGCTCTTGGATAACTGAATTAATTGTACTGATCGGCCACAATTAAAAACCAATTTGTTGTTGGCGTCCATTCAATTAATTCAGTTATCCAAGAGCCTGTATTATTAGTAATATTTTTATCTCCTTTCGGATCGAACTGCGCGTTTTTATATTCATATTTTCCAAAAAAGCCTTGTGTCTCAAAACGAATAGCAGAACCTGTTTTGTAACGATATGTAATATCAATTACACCTATATTTGAACGAACATCCGGATGCTCTTCTTTATCAAGCGTATTGAATTGCACAACAGATTGATTTAAGAATTGATTAGCATACATAAACGTCATCTTCAATTTTTTACTAAATTTTTTATTGATCTCTATATTAATATCGTGAAAATATTCGTTTCCAACATTCCCGTAATTTGTAGTGTAATTCAAATGCCTTGCAGAATCTGCAATACCAGTTCCTACTGTATCTAATCCATAAAACACAGAGCCATTTAAGGCTATATCCATCCCATATTTTCCACCTAACCAACTTCCTTTTTTAACTTTGTACTGAATTTCACCCATACCACCCACTTCGCCATTAGCTTGGGATGCATAAGGATAATAGGCCGCCATCATATACGTGTGAGGCTTTGTTAACGATGGTTGATAGTTAATCATATCAATGGTATTGGTTGCATTTCTATCACTTCTAAAGCTCATGTTATCAATCATTTTTCCAGTCAATAAAACAGAAAAGCCTTTTGTTGCATAAGACGTTGTTGCAATTAATGCTCTACCTGATTTATACGAAAAATGATTTTGATAAGATGGGTCATTTATTTTATAAGCATACTCTGTATTAAAATTAAATCCGCCTCTGATAATGGTTAAGCGTCCAGCCATATTACCAACGTTTTCAGGCAACACCAGCGTAGGCTCATTATCTACTTGATATTTACTGACAAAGCTTCCTCCAAAAATTACTTTAGTTTTGGAATTTTTAAAAATCGAATCAAACAATTCAGTAACGTTTACCTCCGCATCAAAGCCTCGAACCACACCGGGTGATAACGAAAAGTAGGTACGTTGCTTTCCAACTAATCCCTTAAATCTAATCCCATTTTTTGGAGAAAGAATAACACGTATTCCATCTAAAGCGTTATCATATAATAATCCTCTATCTTCATAACTACGAAGTGTTAAGCCACTCCCAAATTGTTCGTAAAAATTACCAACCGTTATATCAATGTCTTTATGCTTATAACGTGCATAACGATATGGTATACCCGAACCATTATAGCCTGGCAAAAAACCTATTAATGGTGGATTATAACTTTCATATCTAAATCCTGCGCTAAAATCTCCAATGGTGTAATTAATATTACCGAAAGCATTGTATCGAAAAACTTGAGTGCCAGGATCCGCTTTAATGGCTGTATCTTTTTGATAATTAGCAGCATCTATTTGAAAATTACCATTTACTGCCTGAAGCACTTGTGGTATCTGCGCAAATCCAGTAGTATTAAATAATACGCTAGCAAAAAAAGTAACTGAAAGTGTTTTTGTAAATTTTAGTATCATAGTTTTAATCGTAGTAGTTATGCTATTCGAAATTTGCTGTTACAGATAAAAACATTAATGTGTCAACTTTTCACCTTTAGCAAGCTTTCTTACGTCTTCAAATAATTTATCTTCATCACCTTGTGCATACGAATTATGACTTCTTACAATTTGACCATTACCGTCTATTAAAAATGTATGGGGAACATTATTGACATTCATGGCGCGTTTAAAATCCTGATTTTCGTCTATATACACTTCATATTCCCAACCCTTTGATTTAACATCTGTGACTACTTTGGCACAGGTACGCGCGTCATCAATAGAGATAGCAACAAGCTTAACTCCTGTCTCGGCAACTAATTCAGCGTATCCTTCATTAATAGCATCTAATTCTTGCTTGCATGGTTTGCACCAAGTAGCCCAAAAGCTAATAATCATAGGCTTTCCATTATTCGATATGGTATTTGAATTGATGGTAGATCCATCTAATTTTTTAATAGTTGCTGATGGTAATTTTCCACTATCAAATTTCGTAAAAGCCGAAAATAATAGGATAAGTGCGGATGATAGGATAAGTGCTTTTTTCATTTTTTTAATTTTAGCTTTAACAAATATAACGATTTAGAGTTATTTGTTAGTCAATAAAAGTGCCATAATAGTTTATCTAAATTGGATTCTTAAACCA
>JANYGR010000213.1 GCA_025359355.1 Bacteroidota bacterium
TTTAATGAGAAAATAAAAGAAGATGCGCTATTTAGTTACGCCAAACTGTGTAATGAATTATAATTTGCACCTTATAATGATGCCGTAGTTGCTTTTCAAAAATACATCACCAATTACCCAACATCCATACGCAAAGCAGAAGCTTACAATTATTTAGTTAATGTGTATTCTACTACTAAAAATTATAGTCAAGCAATTGCATCGATTGAAAAAATTCAACCTTTAGATCCTATTTTAAAAATCACGTATCAAAAATTAATTTATTTTAAAGGTGTAGAATATTTCAATAATATTGAATTAGACAGCGCCACCCGTTATTTCAAAAAATCATTATCCGTTAATTTTGATAAAACCTACAATGCATTGTCACAATACTGGCTAGGAGAAATATCATATATCAAAAAAGATTATGCCACTGCTGTAGATACCTGGAAAGCCTTTCAATTGAATGAAGGCGCCTTTAGTTTAAAGGAATATGATCTATCTAACTACAATATTGGATACGCTTATTTTCAACAAAAAAACAATTATGATAATGCGAATATTTCTTTCCGTAAGTTTTTATTAACGAAAAATTCGTATGAGCCTTCTAAAATAGCAGATGCGCAAATAAGAACAGCCGACAGTTATTTCATGCAGAAAATTTATCCTCAAGCGGCCGATTATTATAAATCAGCTATTGCCTTAAATCAAATGGATATAGACTATTGCATCTATCAAAAAGCTTTATGCAATGGCTTACTTAAAAAAAATCAGGATAAGATTACTGACTTAAAATTATTAGCTAGTAAATATCCTAAATCAAATTATTTAGCAGCTTCTATTTTTGAAACCGCTGAAACCTATAGTAAAGACTTGAATGATGGAGACAATGCCATTGTGGCTTATCAAAAAATATTAGATACCTATCCAAATTCTTCTTATGTAAATTCTGCATTAGCTGGTATTGGTTTAGTATATTATAATAAGAATGAAGATGAAAAAGCATTTACATATTTCGATCAAATCGTTAAAAAAAATCCGAAGAGCGAAGAAGCACGCAATGTATTGCCATACATAAAAAAGATATTTGAAGGTCAGAAAAAAATTGATGAAATGGATACTTACTTCACTAACATAGGCAATCCATTAAACACAACAGAATTAGAATCATCGTTATACGAAGCCGCTCGCGATGCTTATTATACTGATAAAAATTACGATGTTGCGATGCAGAAATTTGAAAGTTATATTGCTAAATTTCCTAATGGAAAATACATAGCAGAAGCTCATTTTTGTTATGCTGAATGTGCTTACAGTAAAAATTTATTTGACAAAGCCTTGCCATCATATCAATATATTAATGGCTTATCTCGAAGTCTGTATTCGGAAACATCATTGGTAAAAACAACCTATTTATTATATAAAGATAAAAAATACGAAGAGGTTTTGCCTTTATATCAAAAATTAGAAGACTATGCAGAAACGCCATCTAATAAGCTAAATGCACGTATTGGCGCTATGCGTTGTGGTTTTATATTGAAACAATACGAAGTAGTGCTGGACTATGCGGTGAAAGTATTAGCAACCGAAAAAATTTCGCCACAACAAGTGAATGAAGCTAAATATGATAAAGCCAAATCATTGTTTGAATTAAACCGTTTTGATGATGCCATAATTGAGTTTAAGGCTATTTATAAATCTGCGAAAAACATTACTGGTGCAGAAGCCTTATATCATATTGCTAAAATACATTATGCAAAACAAGATTATACGCAGGTTGAAAAAACAATTAATAGTCTGATTAGTTACGATTACAGTAATGATGATTGGAATACTAAAGGATTATTATTATTGTCTGATTCATACATTGCCAGAGGTGATGACGCTGATGCGGAGTTGATGTTGCAAACCGTGATTGATGGTAAACCTAAGCAAGAATACATAGATGAAGCAACTACTAAATTAGAAAAGCTTAACGCGAAAAAAGCGCTTCGTGCTTCGCAAGAAGTAACGCCAACAACAAACGACATGAAAGTTGATTTTAAAGAAGCAAAAGGCGATAAAGATTTGTTTGATCAATTATATGATGCAAAACAAGATTCGTTGAAGAAAAAATAATAAAATTGAAGATATGAAAGAAGTAAAAAATTATAATAGCGACACCATCTTATCGTCCAATAAGTATGGCAATTCGTTTATGTACGAGCAAGATCAATTGCAACAAAAACGACGCACTAAAAAGCTACAATGGTTTTTTGTATTAGTACTTGTGTTGGGCTATGTTACCGCAGCATTAGCGCAGTCAAGCGGAACCAATCAAACTATTAATACTAAAACTACTTTTGTTCCAACCATTAAAGATGCTGTTAAATTAGGCGATTTGCCAGAAATAAAAGATACCGTAAAAAAAATCACAAACATTAATTACGGTATACAATCTACTCCCTTAGTTTCTAAATACGAAGTGATTCCGATTGATGCCGCTAAAATGCAAAACGAACCTTTAGCTAAATTATATCGCTGTTTATTAAAAATAGGAATGGGAACTTATACTACTCCCTACGGAGAAATTTGGTTGAATAGTCTGCGAACACGCGATATTGCTTATGGCGTGCATTACAAACATTTATCCTCTTCATCTCAATTATCTGGTGTTGGGTATAGTGGTTTTAGCGATGATGAAGCTGAATTATTTGGCAAGAAATTTTATAAAAAACATACGCTCACTGGTGAGTTTAATTACAAACGAAATGTCGTTCATTATTATGGATACGATACAACGGAAAATCATTTAACAAATGATTATACCAAACAACATTATCAATTATTTGAGCCTGTAGTAACCTTACAAAGCCATTATACAGATAGTAGTAAAATTAATCATCGCATTAAATTAGGCTATTATAATTTAACGGATAATTTTAATACAGCTGAAAACAATGTGAAATTTAATACGTTGTTTAATACTTTTCTCAATAAAGAACATTTGTTTGTAAGCTTTGATGCTGATTACTACAATCATAAATTACAAAAGGATACCTTTAACAATACCATCTTAAAATTAAATCCTTATATAGAAGCAAATGGGGAAAAATTAAAAGCAGATGCTGGATTAGCTGTAGCAATGGACATATTTAGTTCTAGAGGCGACGCTAAATTTTATATATATCCCAAAGCACATATACAATATGATATATACGAAAATATAATTATTCCATATATAGGTATTAATGGTGGGTTACAAAAAAATTCTTTGCGAAGTTTGTCAACAGAAAACCCATTCATCTCATCAAACATCGATTATAAAAACACAAGTACTACTTATAATTTATATGGTGGTTTAAAAGGTAACTTGAGTTCTAATACAAGTTACGATGCCAAAGCGAGTTACAGTAGTGTAGACAACATGGCATTTTTTGTAGTAGATTATGATGAAAGTTTAACCCTAAATAATAAGTACAAAGTGATCTATGATAATACCACTTTATTTAATGTATCGGGACAATTAAAATACCAATACAAAGAAAAATTACATTTTATTGTGAAAGGGAATTATTACAATTATCAAACAAAAACCCTAGCCAGAGCGTATCACAAGCCTAACTACGATTTAACTTTTTCAACAATTTATAATTTAAAAAGTAAAATTATTATTAAAGCAGATATCTTTGTGTTAGGCAATCAATTTGCATTAACTCAGGTGAAAAGTACCACTGGTGGAGATCCAACGCTACAACCAAAAGTATTGGACGGTGTAGCTGATTTTAATTTGGGCGTTGAATACCGTTATACAAAAATGTTATCGTTTTTTGCTAAGTTCAATAACATTGCCAATATGCGTTATTACCGTTGGGAGCGCTATCCAAGTCAGCGCTTTAATTTTATGATTGGA
>JANYGR010000273.1 GCA_025359355.1 Bacteroidota bacterium
GGATCATACAATACTTTTGGATCACTCTCTTGGTGTTTACTATTAACAGGGGCTGTGAAGGCAGCTAATGATTTTAACGGAGAGCCAGTAAAGGTCTTTGTATTGTAAACTAAGATGTTTGTATTTACCACCGACATAATAATTCCTGAATCAGAAATAGCAATATCGTTATCGTTTGGCGTGCTTGCCCCCCAAGCGTTTCCGAAATAATTAACACCTAAGGCTAAATTGGGTAATAAGGATTGTGAGGTATTAGAAGATAAACGAGTGTTTTTTGTTTCAGGATAATTATAATGCACCATTTTTTGGGATCCTGGCTTGGGCATTTCTTTTACTAATAAAGCAGGGCTAAAATCTTGAGCTATATGTTCCAAGTTTATAGTTGCTTGTTTGGTAAACGTAAAGCGCTTTTGGTTAGAAGAGCTTTGTGCCATCATGTTGATTGATAACACATAAAACAAAGAATAGTAAATTATTTTTTTCATTCTAAAAGCGTGTTTTGTTTTTGGATTACTGACCAAAACAGTATTTAAAGATAACTAAAAATCGAACATAAAAGCGTTAAAAACAGTTTTTGTATTGATAGGAATTATAACCTCAAAATTACCTAATCTAAATGTTTTTATCAATTAATCGGTCTCCGAAAAATAGCTCTGTAATTGGTGCTAAGCAATGATTTTTATCATCGACCAGGCAAATATTACAGAGCATCTTTAACTCATTTTATGATTACGTTTGCTATTAAACAACATTTACTTCACAAACACAAACTTTTCAACGCCTTTATTTTAAAATTATTCGTCTAAAAAACGCTTTAGCATCTGTATTAGTAGTAATTTTACAATTCTTTAACAAACTATTTTTCATGAGCACTCAACATCATGGTCACGTAAGTAAAATTACAGCAGCAGGTTTATTAGTCACCCTTGGAATTATTTATGGAGACATTGGAACATCTCCTCTTTATGTAATGAGCGCTATCATTGGCAAAGAAGCGATTAGTAGAGATATTGTGATGGGAGGAGTTTCCTGTATTTTTTGGACTTTAACTCTTCAAACGACCGTTAAGTATGTTATTTTAACGCTTCAGGCAGACAACAAAGGTGAGGGTGGAATATTTTCTCTTTACACGTTAGTTAAGCGTACAAAATATAAATGGCTAATTGTTCCTGCAATTGTTGGCGGTAGCGCATTATTAGCAGATGGAATCATAACGCCGCCAATTTCTGTGGCTTCTGCTATAGAAGGATTGAAAGTGTATAATGCTGAATTAAATACAGTCCCTATTGTAATTGGTATTTTATGTGGTTTATTTTTTATTCAACAATTTGGTACAGCATTTATTGGTAAATTTTTTGGACCATTAATGACGGTTTGGTTTGTAATGCTTGGTGCCTTAGGTATATGGCAGTTAACAAGCAATTGGGGAATTTTAGCAGCGTTAAATCCTTACTACGCATATAAATTATTAGTGATACATCCTTCGGGATATTTAATTTTAGGATCTGTGTTTTTATGTACTACAGGGGCAGAAGCCTTGTATTCTGATCTTGGACATTGTGGTAAACAAAACATCCGGATCTCTTGGATCTTTGTAAAATCTATGTTGGTTTTAAATTATTTTGGACAAGGCGCTTGGCTTATTGCACACGAAGGCAGAACGATGGATTCGTTTAATACACCAAACCCTTTTTATGCATTAATGCCCCAAGGATTTTTACCTTATGGAATTGTCATTGCAACAATAGCCGCGGTCATTGCCTCTCAAGCCTTAATTAGTGGCTCGTTTAGTTTAATTAATGAAGCGATGCGTTTAAATTTATGGCCAAAAGTAGGTGTAAAATATCCTTCGGAAATGAAGGGGCAATTATATATCCCTTCCTTAAATTGGTTGTTATTGGCAGGTTGTATTGGCGTTGTTTTGTATTTTAAAGAAGCAACAAACATGGAAGCTGCTTATGGTTTAGCTATTGTATTGTGTATGTTAATGACGACCACGTTGCTGAATTTTTACATGCACATGAAGCGGTATAATCCATTTTTAATATATATAACCATTACTGCTTATGTCATTATTGAGTTATCCTTTTTAGCAGCTAACCTTAGTAAGTTTACACATGGGGGTTGGATTACCTTGTTAATTGCTAGTATTTTAATGAGTATTATGACTGTTTGGTATTTAGCAAAGAAAATTCGTCAACGTTATGTGGATGTGGTTAAGTTAGCAGATCATCAACAAAAATTAGTGGATTTAAGTAATGATGAATCTATTCCAAAATATGCAACGCATTTGGTATATATGACTGGCGCGAATAATCCGGAAGAAATTGAATCGAAGGTTATTTATTCTATTTTACAAAAACGCCCTAAGCGCGCAGATATCTATTGGTTTGTGCATGTAGACGTAATGGATGAACCTTATCGTATGGATTATAAGGTAACACACGTAGCTGCCGATGACATTATCCGTGTTGATTTTAGATTAGGATTTAGAGTAGCGCCGAAAGTGAATTTAATGTTCAGAAAAGTGGTGGAAGACTTAGTTAAAAATCATGAGGTAGATATTACAAGCCGCTACGAATCACTTAATAAAAACAATATTATCGGTGATTTTAAATTTGTGGTATTAGAGAAATTCTTATCTTATGAAAACGAATTACCATTCTTTGAGAAGGTCATTTTAAATGCGTATTTCATGCTTAAGAAATTTAGTAT
>JANYGR010000302.1 GCA_025359355.1 Bacteroidota bacterium
CATTTTTTTTCTTGTAAATGAGTGCATTTGCATTTGCATCATCAATTAATTCTTTTGCAATATCAACACCAATTAAATTGGTGAAGCCGCATTGTTCGGCTACAAACAAGGCTCTCCCTTTTCCACAACCATAATCAATAAATGGATTTTGTTTAATTTCGGGAGGTAATTTATTGAATAAAGAAAATAAAATGTAATAACTAGCTCCTTGGTAATGGTGGTTTTGTTCGGAACTGTCTCCTGCAAGCGTTAAGCTATCAAGGTTTACAATACTGTGTGTATTGATGCCTAATTGTTTTTCATATTTGCCTTCGTAGGTTAGTAATTTAAAGGTGTTGACGGATCCTCTGTAATACAGTGATCGAAAAAAATAGTAGATATATTGAAATAATTTCATCAGTTAAAACAATCATTGATTAAAATGTAAATCTACTAAAAGACGATTAGTAAACAATAACTGCTGTATTATATATTAAAAGGACTTTTTTTCTATCTTTTTCCTTAGATGAAAAAGAAACAAAAAATCAAGTCAAAAATATGCTCTACGCTCCTCACGGAATTCTACGATTTTTACGTTCCGCAAGTGCTACACTAAAATCTTGAATTCTCGTTTCACCTCGACACTTCTCGCATTTTTGACAACCCTACGCTCTTATTCTAATAAACATTTTCTTTAAATAATCTATTTCGTTTGTTGTAATTGTTTAAAACAGCATTTAATTAGAAATATTTTTTCTAAATTATTAGTATAACTACAATAATAAGTCTTTCATCATTTCGTTAAACGGTTTAGTATAAAACCTTGAAAATTAGATGGTAATTCTTGCATCTGCAACAAAAAAAAATTACCTTCAACACATAAAATTATTTTATGCAAATTGATATAGAGTCAGAAAAGAAAGAAATATTAAACCGCTATAAAGCTTTAATGCAGGCTTGTAAGCGTCGTTTAGAAAAAGGAGACAAAGAAATTATTCGTAAGGCTTTTGAAGTAGCTGTTGAGGCACATAAAGAAATGCGTCGGAAATCAGGAGAGCCTTATATTTATCATCCGATAGCCGTAGCGCAAATTTGTGCTGAAGAAATTGGCTTAGGAACTACTGCTATTGTTTGCGCTCTTTTACACGATACAGTTGAAGATACTGATATGACGCTAGAAGACGTTAAAGGTATGTTTGGCGAAAAAGTATCTCAAATTATCGATGGCTTAACTAAAATATCAGGAGTATTTGACCACACATCATCTATTCAAGCTGAAAATTTTAGAAAGATGTTGCTAACGCTTTCTGAAGATGTACGTGTTATCTTAATTAAACTGGCAGATCGATTGCATAATATGCGCACGCTTGATCACATGAAACGTGACAAGCAAATGAAAATTGCCAGCGAAACATTGTATCTCTATGCTCCATTAGCCCACCGTTTGGGACTAAATACCATTAAATCTGAATTAGAAGATTTAGGATTAAAATATACCAATGAAGATTGGTATAATGTTGTTGCTCATAAATTAGAGGAGACAGAAGTTGCTCGTAAAAAATACATTAAAAATTTTATTGATCCCTTAAATGAAATTTTAAAGGAACAAGGATTTAAGTTTAAAATATTTGGCAGACCTAAGTCTATTTATTCTATTTATCATAAAATTAAAAATAAAGGCGTTCCGTTTGAGGAAATTTATGATTTGTTTGCTATTCGCATAGTGATTGATACACCGCTTGAAAGTGAAAAAGCAGATTGCTGGAAAATATATTCTATCATCACCGATTTTTATCATCCTAATCCTGATCGTTTACGCGATTGGATTTCTACTCCTAAAAGTAATGGTTACGAAAGTTTGCATACAACCGTAATGGGGCCAGAAGGGAAGTGGGTTGAGGTGCAAATACGTTCGCTACGTATGGATGAATTAGCTGAAATGGGTTATGCGGCTCATTGGAAGTATAAAGATTCGGCTGCGGAAAAAGAAAGTAACTTAGAAAATTGGTTACGTCGTATTCGCGAAATGCTTGATAATCCTGATCCAAACGCATTAGAGTTTATTGATGATTTTAAATTAAATTTATTTGCTGACGAAATTTTTATTTTTACCCCTAAGGGTGATATGAAGAGTTTACCAACGACTGCTACGGCGCTCGATTTTGCGTTTGAAATTCATACCAAGGTTGGAGAGCAGTGTATTGGTGCCAAGGTCAATCATAAGTTAGTGCCTTTAAGCTATCAATTAAAAAGTGGCGATCAGGTAGAAATTCTTACGTCTTCGAAGCAATCACCTAAAGAGGATTGGATCAATTACGTGGTAACGGCACGCGCTAAATCAAAAATTAAATCGGCATTAAAAGAAAGTAGAAGGAAAATAGCGGAAGATGGAAAAGAAATGTTGGAAAAGAAATTTTATAAATGCAAATTAGATTATACGTTGCAAAACGTGAATGAGTTTGTTACTTTTTTAAGATTACCATCTTCGGGAGAATTATTTTATCGCACGGCTTTAGGCAATATTGATGTTAAAGAAATCAAAGAATTTTATGAGTTTAAAATTCATCCTGAAAAATTCAAACCTAAAAAAATTGAAAAGAAAATAGAGGAGCTAGTTACTAATGTTCGTGGTAGTTCGGATTTGTTGGTTATTGGTGACGATATGCAAAAATTGGATTATGGCTTATCGCCATGCTGCACGCCAATTCCGGGAGATGATGTATTTGGTTTTGTTACCGTTAACGAAGGAATCAAAATACATCGAGTTAATTGCCCTAATGCGGTTAAGTTATTATCAAACTATGCTTATCGCGTTGTAAAAGCAAAATGGAATAATGATCATTTAATTTCATTTTTGGCAGGTATTAAAATTATGGGTACCGATGAAATTGGATTGGTAAATAACATTACTAAAATTATTTCAAGTCAATTAAACATTAATATGCGTTCTATTAGTTTTGACACGGAGGATGGAATCTTTGAAGGAACGATCATGGTTTTTGTGCATGATGCGAAGCATTTAAGTCACTTAATAGATAATTTAATGAAAGTAAAGGGTGTGACTAGTGTTATCAGGATTGATAACAATTAGTGTCAGTAAGAAAACTTCAATTTAATAAGTTAACGCATACGTTGGTAATTGTGCGGCTGGCGTGGACGAACGGCGTGAACTACAATTTTTTCGGTGGCATTGCGAAGACTTTTGTGCGAGAAAAGAATTGGAGTTGGCGTTCGTTCTTGACTTTTGTTTCTTTTGGTCAAGCAAAAGAAAATAAGAAAATAAAATCCATTGTTTTTTGGCAAGGAGTCTAATAAATAATGTAAAATAATTGAAGATAATTGTACCTTTAGATACGATAATACCATGATGACCCAAGAAACGAAAGAAGCTGTAGAGAAAATTTTAATCGATTACCTCGAAAAAAATAAACATCGGAAAACCTCTGAGCGCTTTGCCATACTTAATGAAATATACTCGCACGACGGACACTTTGATATTGAGGGATTATATGTGATGATGAAAAATAAAAAGTACCGTGTGAGTCGTGCTACTTTATATAATAACATTGAATTGCTTTTGGATGCGGGCTTAGTGGTGAAACATCAATTCGGAAAAAATTTAGCGCAGTTTGAAAAGGCTTATAAATTTAAACAACATGATCATTTAATTTGTAGCGATTGCGAAAAGGTATTTGAATTTTGCGACCCTCGTATTATGCAAATACAGCGTATGGCAGAGGATATGCTTAACTTTGATGTGTTCCATCATTCGCTTAATTTCTTTGCAAAATGCCGTGGGTTGAAGGAAAATGGTGTATGCGAACATAAAAAACAAAAAACAGAATCAAAATCAAATTAATTTATAGCTATATGGTACTTACATTTAATATAAAAGAAGAAAATACGATTCAACTACTTAAATTAAGTGGTGAATTAATTGATAAAAATCAGGCAACAGAATTAATGATTGCGGTTGATGAATTATTAGAATTAGGTAAATCTAAGTTAATGATTGATTTGGCTGATTTAAAATACATGAATAGCAGTGGCTTAAATGTATTGATTCAGCTATTAACTAAAACCCGTACCAAAGGCGGAGAAAGCGTTATATATCACGTGAATAAAAAAGTAAATGAACTATTGATTATTACAAAATTAAATACACTCTTTAAAGTAGCTAATACCAAAGAAGAAGCAATTGCTATGCTGGGATAGTTTATTTAATAAACTGCTTATCAGTTAGTGATATTCGTTCCGAAAAATAATGATTACAAATACATCAGATCGGAATAGTAACAAATTAAAATGGCAGATCATGAAATATACCCTCATTTTTATTGTACTATTTAGTTTATTTTTATTTTGTAAAAAAGAAACTAATATAGATATAATGGTTTATAACTACGTAATGGGGGAACCGGTTGCAAATGCTACTATTGTGTTTTTAGAACAATCGGGCACTAAGGCTTAATATTATGAATAGAAATATATTTACCATCACATTTTTCTTAGCTAGTTACTTTGTTTTTTCTCAAAATTATGTTGACTTATTAAAAGTAAGTGCAGGCACTTCGCTTAATAACAAATTTGATTCGAGTGCTACAAAAACAAATCTTAATGACCTATCAGTTGATTTTACTGTTCCTATAAAAATAAATGATCGCTTATCATTGTTAACTGGCGTTATTTACGAAGAAATGCAAACAAAATTATTTTCGGACGGAATGGTTAAAAATTTTGGATCAACAACTATTAAATTAGGATTTAATAAGCAATTAAATGAAAAATGGTCGGCAACAATTGTCGCACTTCCAAAAATAGCGTCTGATTATAATTCGTTTAATAACCGGGATTTTCAAATGGGAGGTATTGCCTTATTCAAATTCAAGAAACGTGATAATTTAAATTTTAAAACTGGCTTGTATTACAACTCCGAATTATTCGGAGCATTTTTTGTGCCCATGTTAGGTATGTACTACCAAAGTCCTAATAAAAAGTTTGAAGTCAATATCATGTTGCCATTACAAGGGGATATGAATTACCAAGTTCTTTCTTTTATGAATATGGGAGTTAGTTTCAATGGTCAAACTCGCTCATATCATTTAAACAATATTACAGACGTCAATCCAAATACCTATGTTGTGAAAGCAACGAATGAATTGTTTGGTTATCTAAAATTCATTTTTACTAAAAGCATGAGTCTTCAAACTAAAGTAGGACAATCATTTGCAAGAAGCTACAAAGTTTATGACTCCAATGATAAAGTGGATTTTGGTTTACCATTAACCTATATAGGGCATAAGCGTCAACAATTAAATTCAAAGTTTTCAAATGGCCTGATCTTTCAAGTAACCTTACTTTTCAGACTTAGCTTAGAGAAAAAATAATATGATATCTCTTTTTACCTGCTCCTCTGTATGTGTCATATAACGGAATAAGTATTACCTTTTTTTTGTTTTTTAGTTGGTCAATGATAACGACTTAGTATGCTATAATTTAATGGCGTAAAAAAACTCCTTTGTTGGTAATGTCCACTTATCTGTGTAAAGGCGTATTGACGCCGTTAGCAATAGAATTAACTTAGTTAATGATAAGCAATGTAAATAGATAATTAAGTAACGCTTAGCGAACATAGGGGTGTTAGATAGCCGTATGTTTTGTATATTTATAGCGCTAAGCAATAAGTTATAGGCAAGCGTGCAGACAGACGAACCCGCAGACTCATGAGGACATATTTAATCATATTCATTACAATTTTTCTTTTTTGTGCTTGCTCTACATCGGACAAAAAGACTGAGCAGATAAAAGACGACTTTATCTATGGCGTTACGACCGAACAAGGCCTTCATCCTGAAGACTCAATTGTAAAAAAGACCTTTGCATTAATCAAAAGCGTCACTGACTCATTATCTTTCGCGGACACTGTTATTTATTCAAAATCTGGACAATCATTTTTTAATTACCACATTATGTCGACCGCAAATATGTTCTCTAAACAGGGTGACACCTTAAAATGTGCGGACATTCTTATCACTAATCTCAATCACAATTCGGACATAGAGACCAAGACCTACATTCTTAAAGGCATTGCAAAACACTCTGGACTATTTGA
>JANYGR010000325.1 GCA_025359355.1 Bacteroidota bacterium
CATTTAAAACACAAACTCATAGAAGAGTTGAGTGATGGGCAACGACAAAAAGTAATGATTGCAAAATCGTTAGCACAACAAACGCCGATTATTATTTTAGATGAACCAACTGCTTTTTTAGATTACAATTCGAGACATCAATTATTTTTAATCCTCAAAAAATTATGTGATGAACAACAGAAATTAATTATTGTATCGTCTCACGATTTAGATCTTATGAAACACTACGTCTCTAAAACAGTTGAATTAACAGAAGACGGAGAGGTTCGCTTAAAAGAAGGCTAAAAATATTTCTTTCCTACCAAATAATTTTGCACGTAATCTTTAACACCATCTTCAAGGCTTGTAAATGGTTTCGAATATCCTTGAGTAATTAACTTTTGCATATTCGCTTCCGTAAAATATTGGTATTTATCTCTGATATCAAGCGGTGTGTCAATAAATTCAATATTCGGTTCTTTGTTTAGCGCTTTAAATGTGGCTTTGGCTAAATCTAAAAACGGACGAGCCTTTCCACTTCCTAAGTTATAAATGCCGTTTTTCAATTGATGAGTCATTGCAAAAAACAACACGTCAATTAAATCTTTTACATACACAAAATCGCGCAATTGTCCGCCATCTGTGTAATTTGGATTGTGCGAACGAAATAATTTTACCAAACCTTTATCTTCAATTTGATTGAACGCATGAAATATAACAGAAGCCATTCTTCCTTTATGAAACTCATTTGGCCCATACACATTAAAAAACTTAAAGCCCGCCCAAATTGGAGGTGTATTTGTTTGTGTGATAGCCCATTTATCAAAATCATTCTTGCTATCACCGTAAGGATTTAATGGTTTCAATAAAGGGATTTTTGTTTCGTCATCATCATAACCAAATTCTCCTAAACCATATGTAGCAGCTGAAGATGCGTATACCAAAGGAATAGCGCTGGACGTACATATATTCCAAATAGATTTTGTGTAATTCAAATTAAGATCATTAAACAACTCCACATTAAATTCAGTGGTGTCAGTACGCGCACCAATATGATAAACAAACTTAACCTCAGATGCATGTAATTTAAACCAATGTAAAAAAACGGAACGTTCGATTATTTTAGAAAACTGTTTGGTCTTATAATTTGCTTCTCTTTCAGTGTGCGAAAAATCATCCACCAAAATTAAATCGGCATATCCTTCTTTGTTTAATTTTGAAACTAAACAACTTCCAATAAAGCCTGCGGCGCCTGTAATTACAATCATTGTGTTTATTTAATGATGGTTAATTTTTTTGTAACAGTTCCACTTTTAAACTCAACTTTCACTGTATAATTTCCTTGAGATAAAGAACCTATACTTAACGATTGATTATTAATTCCAACAGAAGCATTTAATGATTCTAAATACACTAACTCACCTAAGGTATTATATACTGATACTTTTACATTTTGTCTTTCTTGTAAAGAATAGGTCAATGTGCAAACATCACTCGCTGGATTTGGAAATAGGTTTAACTGTACATCAGTTTTCGTTAAATCACCTATACCCACTGTACTTTCGGGATCGGTGGTTAATTTAACCTCAACAGCATTTAAAACAGTATTCTGATGCTTAATAGGATCATACTCAGATATTGTAGCTATTAAATAAATGTTATATGGATTGTATCTAAATTCTCCGCCTATAGGCAAAGGTAAAGTATACAAAAAAGATTTGCCAACTATTTCTCCAGCTGTATGAGTATTAGCGGCAATTGGCAAGCCATAAGCTCCATCTAAAATAGTATCAACTACATACTGATGTTTATATTCATTAGCATTCATTAAATATGTTGCAGGATTTGAACTAGCATTAAGTGCTGAACCAACTTGGTAATAGGGCGATGCAGGAATATTGTATAAGTAACTGTGCTGATTCCAGTTATTATCAGTTATATCATTGAGAGGACCAAATACATTATTTTCTTTTACATATAAATTCAATCGGTAATCTCCTTTTACAGCGCCAACAAAAGTAGAATATGCAGCAGCATATATTTGGCGAGTGCTAACATTATAATTAACCGAAGTTAAAAGTATTGTTACAGGAACAACCATACTTTGGCGTTGTGTGAGGTATGTATTCCAGTTCAAGCGATCAAGTGATAATTTACCATATGCAGGAAAATAATACCTATCAATCATTGCGCTAGGAAACCCATTGTCATTTTTAGAAATTAATGTGTCTCCAGCAGCAAAGGACATTTTATCATTATTATGTATAGAAGCTACAATCACATTGGATGTTGCTAATGCAGTATCAATAGTAAAGAGTTTTGTTTGTCCATCAGGACACCAACCGCAATTTGTACTTGTAAATTCTTCGATTAATACTTTTTTATTGGGTGCAAATGATGAAATAGTGATAGAACCCACAACCGTATCATTACTATTCAACTGGTCTGCTTGTCCGTTGATGTTACTTACCCAAACCTTTAAATTATTATAAGAAGGCAGTGTTGCAAACAATGGAGCTGATATTGTAAATTGTTGAACGCCTAAATAATTTAAAGCTGTGCTTAAGTTTTGTGTTTCTGATACTACTGCATTATTTCCTGCTTTATAGTTTAGTGTTACACTCGAAATAGGCGTGTATCCATTGTTTTGAAAGGTAGCTATAATAGAATTGTTGGTATTAATAACAGCATACTTATAGGTATCATTTGATTTTCCAACAACATCATAAGCATTAGGAATATTTTTTACAACAATATCGTCTAACCATAATTGGTATTTATCTATTGAGTTATTTTTAAAAGCAATTCTAATATTTTGTCCTGCAAAAGCACCTAATGAAATGCTCCGCGCTTGCCATACATTGTTTTCAGCTGATATAGAATATACCAATGTTGTAAAATCGGCTACTGACGGGGCAGTAACTGTATTTGTAGAAACATACACTTCATAACCATCTAAATTATTAGCATCTGGGGCCATCGCTTCCCATGTTAATACACTATTAGAAGCAATGTTATTAATTGTTGGTGTTACTAACCAAGAGCCTGATGTTCCAGTTGGAATTAACCATGATGTAGAAACAGCAAAGGTGTCAGTAACGTTTGTTATACCAGCTGGTCTATAAGTTAACCACCCTTTTTGGCTTTGGAATGAGGCTTTATAAGGATAATTACCTGTGGTTGTATCTGCATGTAAATTGCCATTATTAATGCTTGTCATAGAAGATGGAACGTTTCCGTACAAGTAACTTTGTAAAGAGCTATTAGCTGTGTATGTTCCTGTTGTGAGCCCACTAACCGCATTAAAACGCTCACTATACAATACTTGTGAGAAAAGGTTGTTTAAGGAAATTGTAATTAAAGCAAGTAGAATTATTTTTTTTAGCATAGGTATAAAATTGTAGAAGCCCCACAAAAATGCGGAGCTCCTACAAAAATATCATTAAAAAACGAGTTATTATTTAGTAACTGTTAATTTTTTAGTTATTACGCCATTTTTAGTGCTAATAATAAGGGTATAAATCCCAGAAGGATAATCTTTAACATCTAAATTTATCTTATTAAAACCTGCATTATATTTAGCGGTTTCTTTGTAAACACACTGCCCTAAAGAATTTATAGAAGTAAGTATAACATCAGAAGACTCGAGTAAGTTTAACTGAATCGTTGTTTCTGAATTCGAAGGATTAGGATAAACAACCGCTTTATCTTTAACATTTTTTAGTTCTTTAATAGCAGTAACGCCTCCAACATTAATGATAAATGTTAGCGTATCAACTTGGCTAGTTCCATTTTTTAAAACATATTTAATGGTATTAATTCCCATTGTTTTGCCTGAAAACATGTGAAGTTTTAGCCAGCCTATATCTCCAGGAAGTAATGTAGGCATTGCACCACTTACAGGCAACGTATTAAAACAAATGCCACTATTACATAAATCAAATTCCGAATCAATTAATGTGTCTTTTAAAATTAATTCCCATGTTAAATCAAGATTTTGAGAACCTGTATTTGTAATTTCAATACCGTTAAAATTAAGTTGATTAGTGTCTACTACAGCCAAATAATTTTGACTTGGTGTAAAACTATACGTTTGTGCTATCGCATTATGATTACATAAAACGACTAATAACATCAAATTTAGCGACAACTTTATTAAATACTTAAT
>JANYGR010000346.1 GCA_025359355.1 Bacteroidota bacterium
ACCAAACATTTTACACATGAAATTAGTGTAGATATACAAAATGTGACCAAGCATAATAACATCTTCCAACAACAATATGATTTAAATACTCAAACCATTAAAACGGATTACCAATTAAAATTCTTTGTAATACCTCAATATCGATTAACGTTTTAACATAAAAAGTTGATTTATATTTGTTAAATTTATACTCTATAATATTATATTTAAATACAACATAACATGGTACAAATAGCAACAGATAATGATTTTGAAAGCATCTTGAAATCAAATAATAAAGTAATTGTGAAATATTATGCTGATTGGTGTGGCTCATGTAAATTATTTGCGCCAAAGTACAAACGTCATTCTAATGATGAAGCTAATACTGATATTTTGTTTTTAGAAGTAAATGCTGAAGAAAACGAAAAAGCCCGTAAATTAGGTGGTGTAGATAACTTACCTTATTTAGCATCGTTTAAGAATGGTGTATTATTAGAAGGTACTGCAACCAGTAAAGAAGAATATTTACAAAAAATGATTGACGACTTAAGAAAATAATATTATGCAAATACCTGTAATCAAAAAATTAGTAGAAATCTATACGCTTGCTCAATTGCAAGATGCCGAAACTGCTATGATGGAAGAACAAAAACCAGTTATTGAGGTAGAAGGCAAAGATGAAGGCGAGTGTTTAACGCACGTCTTAGCTTCCATATATATTAAAGATAAAATGGAAAATCATGGAGTTGCTTTTAATCAAGCATTAAGGGATTTTAGCCAACGAGTTAGAAATAGTATTAGTTAATCATAAACATATTTAAAATAAATCAACATGGAAAATCAAAATCCTGAAAACCAACTAAACATAGAGCTATCAGAAGAAATTGCAGAAGGAATTTATTCTAACTTAGCAATTATTACACATTCACCTACCGAATTTGTTGTTGATTTTATTAAGGTAATGCCTGGAGTACCAAAGGCTAAAGTAAAATCACGAATAGTATTAACGCCTCAACATGCTAAACGCTTGATGAAAGCATTAGCCGATAATGTTCAACGCTTTGAGCAAATGCATGGTAAAATTAAAGATAGCGAAATGAATGCGCTTCCTCTTAATTTTGGCGGACCAACAGCGCAAGCTTAATAAGCATTTGAATATTTTTAAAGTAGATTTCTTATTGAATCATGAATTAATAAAATACGAAAGATTCTAATTAAAGGTCTCTTGCGGATTGTAAAGCTTCGTCAATCGTACTGAATCAATGCCGTCTATATTTGATAAATCTAAAAAATAATTCAATTGCCATTTCTGAGTTTTTTGTGCTTGCTTATTAGTCGTCATATCCCAAGGCGGATAAACTCGCATGGCTCGCTTTCCTTCTTTACCATTGGCTGTAATGATACCTTGCTTGGATAACACCGATTTTGGGAAAACAAAATGTCCAAAATGAGTTGCAGTTCGTGTACTAACTATAACTAAATCTAATTTATCAGTAATATCAAATGGTTCAATGGGGCCATTTTCTTTTCGTTTCCATAAGGTAACAAATTGACCAACTTTCGTGGGTGTTATTTTTGAAACACGAAACCTTACCGCCAATGAATTCAATTCAAAAAGATAAGCGCCATACTCCTTACTTTCTTCTTCCATTAGCGGAATAGTGTATTCAAAACCAAATTTATCGAAGACAAGATTTTGTAGGAAAAGTAAGTCGTTATGAATTGTTTGAGGACTGGACATTAAAACTATTTATTTAAAAATAAGACAATTAATAAAATTAGTGTAGCCATTATTATCCAAGTAATTGGTTTTGCAAAATTAAATGTCATCCCTAACATTGAAATTCTTTTCGACACAAAAATACGATTGTCATTATTGTTAAAATAAAACAATCCTAACTTCCAATTATTTGGGTCTTTATGCCACATCTCTATTATTTCTTTACTAGGTTTTTCGGGTGATTGCATATGATTAATAGTATTAATATGACATAAATAATAAAATTTATTCGGGACTAAAACATGAATTTAAAACACTTATTATATATTACATACTTGCTTACATTTTATTATACTACCTATGCCCTACTCAACCTCTCTACTTCTTCAATGCTTTGTTGTAAAGCTTCAGTAAAGGATTTCGTTAATGTATCATTCCATGATAAATGTTGTTGCATATAAGAAATAATTTCTTTTTGCCATATTTTTACAAGTGCTATATCAAAATAAAGTGCTCCTGTACGTCGGATAAAAAAATCGGAAGGGGTAAGACACATTTCGTTTTCTATACTATAAATTAATTGCGCACGTAGCATCACAGGAATAGAACTTGTTTCGATTTCGTTTAATTGTTGTATCAATTTAAAAATCGCATCTACATTCGAACCATATCGATTAGACAGTGTTTCCGATTCTTTTACTGATAACGTTAACATCATTCCTTCTTTTATTTTTTGAGAAATAAAATCAGAAAAACTCACGTTACTTTTTATTTTTCCGCCCGAAAGTTGAATATAATCGGTGCTACACGCTACCAGTTGTTTTCCTGTAGCATCACCTATTCTCTTAGCAATAATATCAGTGATGCGTTGTGCCATTTTACGATAGCCTGTTAGCTTACCTCCCGCAATGGTTAATAAACCTAAGTCGTACATAAACACTTCATCCTTCCGTGAAATTTCTGAAGGTCCTTTCCCAGGTTTATTAATAAGTGGCCTTAATCCAGCCCAACCCGATTCAACATCATTAATAGAAATTTGATTATTTGGAAAAAAACTATTAACACAATTTAAAAGATAAGCTCTGTCTTCATCAGTAATTGTAGGATGTTTGATGTCATCATGATAAAAAGTATCGGTTGTACCAATATATGTTTTTCCTTCGCGAGGAATAACAAACAACATACGTTTATCAGGTGTATCAAAATATACAGATTGATGAATCGGAAGTTTATGATGATCGACCACTAAATGAACGCCTTTGGTAATATGTAATTTATGAGTTGCCTTGCTATTATCTAAATCATCTAAGTCGTCAACCCACGGCCCTGTGGAATTTACAACATACGATGCCGAAATTTCAAAAACAGAATTACTAATTTGATCTTCAACAACAGCTCCCGAAATTTTTCCATTCGTATATTTGAAAGACGTTACCTTTGCGTAATTCAATGCTACAGAGCCTTTAGCAACAGCTTCTTTCATCACTTCAATAGTTAAACGTGCATCGTCTGTTCGGTATTCATAAAATAAAATGCCTCCTAATAAATTTGTTTTATTTAATATAGGCTCGTGCTTCAAGGTTTCTTCTATGCTTAATACTTTGTGCCATTCTTCTTTTTTAACGCCTGCCAACCATTCATAAATCCACATTCCAATGCGAGCCGAAAACAAACCTAAAGAGCCATGCTTGATAATAGGCAGTAACATTGGCTCTGGCTTAGTAAGGTGTGGTGCATTGCGATGAACAATTTCTCGTTCTTTACCAACTTCTGCTACAAGCTTTAATTCTAATTGTTTTAAATAACGTAATCCTCCATGTATGAGTTTTGTTGATTTGCTTGATGTTCCTCCAGCAAAATCTTGCATATCAACTAAGGCTACTTTTAGCCCACGAGTAGTGGCATCTAACGCAATACCTGCTCCCGTAATGCCACCACCAATTACTAAAACATCAAACGGTGCATTACTTAGTTGTTGGATTATTTCGGGTCTATGTTTTGAAGAAAAAGAATTCACTATGTATATTTTATTTAGTTAAAGTATAGTTATATAATAGAACGCAGATGACATTGATCTTCTATGATTAATTATGATTTTTATTAAATTCATTTTGAATATAATTGATAGCCTTATCTGGGTAATCTGTAATCAATGTCTCTACACCCATATTTATCAGGCGTTTTATATCGTCCACTTCATTGACTGTCCATGTTATGAGTTTAATATTTTTGTTTTTTAAATCAGAAACGAGTTGTTCGTTTATCAAAATAAATTCGGGCGCATATATGTTTGGCATAAACCCTAAACGCTGTAGATTGATTTCTAAACTATCTTTATTTTCAACAAGGTAGGAAAGCGTTAGCGTACTATCTTTTTCTTTCAAGACTTTCAGAATCCTTACATCAAAGGATTGTAAGATTGTTCGTGGTAAAATTTTTAATTTTACTAACTCATCATACACTAAATTTACAAAAGTAACAGACGTTGGTTGAAATAGATGATCATCCTGTAATTCACTTTTTATTTCAATATTATAATGCATCGAAGGTAAATGATTAAGCTGTGTATATGCATCTACTGCTTTAATAACCTCTGATAACAAGGGTTTGTGTTCGGCTAATTTTTGTTGTTGAGGAAATAATCTGTTTCCTCTCATACCACAATCATACTGCTTGATTTGCTCATAGCTCATGTGGTATAAATTATGTTGCTTTTCATAAGCGCTATTTATAGCTACACCATCAGGGGTAGAGCAGAATAATGCATTCATATAAGGTTCGTGGGAAACAACTACTTGATTATCTTTAGAAATAACCACATCCATTTCCAAGGCATCAACCCCTAATTTAACGGCTTCAATAAATGCAGTAATCGTGTTTTCGGGATAAAGCCCTCTTGCGCCGCGATGACCGTGTATGTATATGTGTTTGGGGTTAGTCAATGTTTTAATTTATTTTACGGTATCAAGCGCTCCTAATAAGATAATGGAATTTATTTTTTATTTTCTTTTTTCCTTGACGAAAAAATAAACAAAAAAGTCAAGAACGAACGCCAACTCCAATAAACTTAACAAGAACTATTAAATATAATCATTTTATAAATAATCATTAGTGTCCGATAAAAAATTAAAAGGAAGAGGTATTACTACCATCTTCCTTTTTTTATTACTTTAATTTTTTACGACAAAAGTTAAGTAATGAGTAAAAGTAAAAATTTTAGCGGACAGCCGATAATAAGTCAAGT
>JANYGR010000377.1 GCA_025359355.1 Bacteroidota bacterium
GGAAACATTGCTAAAGTTGTGCTAACAGGCGGTATGAGTGAATGGAAAAATAGGTATTATCAAACAGATAATTTTACACGCTTGGATACCAGTGATGTGAGTATTTTCGATTTTTCGTATGCACAATTAGCCTATCAAATAAATACACACAATAAAAAACAATACGCCACCGAAGGAACCAAATTGCTCTTAAGAATAAAAGCCATTACAGGTCTTGAAAGCTACTATCCGGGCTCTACATCGGCAGATACGGTTAATACTATCAATACACCAGCCCATAATTGGTTCAACATTAAACTGTCCATTGATAAGTACATTAAGCCTATTAAATATTTTAAAATTGGTGTGTTTGCCGAAGGCGTATACTCCTCTCAAGATTTTTTTAGGAATTATAAAGCCACTATTTTATCAGCTCCTTCCTTTAATCCTATACCTGAAAGCCAAACCTTATTTATTGATGATTATAGAGCGCATCAATATTTAGCGGGAGGTTTAAAAGCGATTGCCACGCCTTACAAAAATTTTGATTTACGTTTTGAAGGCTATTTTTATCAACCTGTTTATTCTATCCTAAAAACAAGTGATGGAAAAGCAACCTACTCTACTCCTTTTTTATACAATCACTTTTTAGGAATGGCTGCCTTTGTGTATCATTCGCCCATTGGCCCATTGAGCCTTGGTATAAATTACTATGATAAAACGGATAATAACTTTTCGTTTTTCTTTCATATAGGATACACGATTTACAATAAAAAATCAATTGATTAATTGGTTTTATAAACTAAGAAGGATTACACTAAAAAAACAGTTCCTTCCTTAGCTAGATCTGTTTGTGCAAACACGGGAATTGCTTCTTCTAAAAATAAATTCAAATCATCGTATCGTGCCGAAAAATGACCTAAAATTAATTTTTGTGCATCACAAAGTGTTGCCATTTTAGCAGCTTGATAAGCAGTGCTATGAAAGGTTTGCGCCGCTCTATCTTTTTTATTTTCTAAAAAAGTTGATTCATGATACAATAGATTAACTCCTTTTATATCCTCAGCCAGCGCTTCAAAAAAACGAGTGTCACTGCAAAAGGCATAACTACGGGGTTTAGGAGAATCAATAGTCAAGGTTTCGTTTTTAATTGTATTTCCATTATTATCAATGGCGTCAAATCCTTGTTTTAGTTTATGGATCTCCGCAAAGGATACATCCATTTTTTCTAATTTATATTTATCAATCGATCGTGGTAAGGGTTTTTCTTTAAACAAAAATCCTGTAGTAGCAATGCGATGTTGCAAAGGAATACTATATACTTCAACCTTATCATCTTCCCATAACTTTTGTTTTATTTTATCTTGTGTATGTATAAAATGAAGTTGATAATTCAAATGCGCATCCGAAAAGCGATGAATGGTTTGTATCATTTCTTCTAACTCTTTAGGCGCATAAATGGTTAACTCATTTTGCCGTCCTAATAAATTCATACTCGCCAAAAGCCCAGGTAATCCTAAAATATGGTCGCCATGTAAATGGCTAATAAAAATATGATTAACACTTTGAAACCTCGTTTTGTATTTACGTAATTGTATTTGAGTCCCTTCGCCACAATCTATTAAAAAAACCGCTCAGCTATGTTTAATAACTGAGCGGTTGGATTCCTTGTTGATGTTGGTGTTGCAGCACTACTTCCTAATATTAATAATTCAAAAGTTTGCTGAGACATAAGTGATTGATAAGAGTACTTTGTTAATTATTAATAACCATCATACGTTTAGTAACGACAGCATTTTTATATTTTAATGAATAGATATACGTACCACTCGATAAATTAGATGCATTAAATGTCACTTTATTGTCACCTAAAATAGTTTTAACTGTTTGTTGATGAACAATTGATCCAAGCGCATTGTAAACAGTGATGGTTGCATCGTCTTCACCTTCTACATAAAATTTAATATCAGTGATGGATGAAAATGGATTAGGTTGATTTTGATACAAGCCCATTTTATCTTTTCCAATTTCTTGAACACCTGCGGGTGCGCTAATGTTGATTATATAATATTTTAGAAATTGAGTAGCTACTAGCGACCCTGAACCACCTGATATATTTGCAGGAACTGGGCAGGCACCGAAAGATTGAGTTACCCATGGCTGAACACTAATTTGTAATGTATAAGAACCTGCGGTTGTAGGTGTACCATATATGCTGGCACAATTATTTGCACCACCCGGAAACAACAAAGAAGGAGCTCCATTAATAATTCCATTTGCTGTTATAGTTGACGATGAACCAATCATTAAACCTGGAGGGAAATTGTAATTGGTAATGGTTGATGGTGTTGAAATCACAAATTTATTAAAGCAAAAATGAAAAGTAACCGTGGTATCCTTTGGAACTTTCACTGTTAAATTTTGTACATAAGGTACGCCAACTGTTCCTGATATAAAGTTAGTAGCGCTGTCTGGCCAAACACCAATTTTATTACTACTAATAAAGGTAGGGTTTAATGAACAGGTTGGAACAGTTTGAGCCACTACCGATGTAAGTGTTGCTGTAATTGCTAATAAAGTTAAGTAGATTTTTTTCATAGTAATAGATTTAAAGTTAGAGTTTAGGTTTATAAACTATTTTAATTTCAGGGATCTCTAAAAATTCATTTTTCGAGGCGAACAAGTTTTTGAAAACGTAGAATACGTTGGTATTTGAGGCTTTCAAAAATGCAGTTCAACGATGAAAAAGGAATTAAATAGAGGTTCCCTAAAGTAAAATTAAAATAATTTCGTTTAAATCGCCTGATTTTAACAAAGAAATAAGGGAAAGTTTTAAACAAGAACTATAATCTATTATTGGCGCCCTGCAAGCAAGAACATCACAGCCATGCGAACCGCTACACCGTTTTCTACCTGATCTAAAATAATGGATTGACTAGAATCCGCTACATCAGAGGTAATTTCAACACCTCTGTTAATAGGGCCTGGATGCATGATGATTATTTTTTTAGATAAAGAATCTAATAATTGTTTATCCAAACCATACAACATCGTGTATTCTCTGATAGATGGGAAAAACTTAATGTCTTGTCTCTCTAATTGTATACGAAGCATGTTTGCAACATCACACCATTCAAGTGTTTTACGCAAATCTGTTTCTACGGTCACTCCAAGACTTTCAATGTATTTTGGAATCAATGTCGTTGGTCCGCACACTTTTACATCAGCACCTAATTTTTGTAAGCAAAATATATTAGATAAAGCCACACGCGAATGTAAGATGTCACCCACTATAGCAATTTTTTTACCTTTCAAATCACCTAATTTTTCTTGCATCGAAAACGCATCTAGTAAGGCTTGTGTAGGGTGTTCGTGAGCGCCATCTCCAGCATTTACGATTTTCGCATTTACTTTTTTTGATAAAAATAATGCAGCTCCCGGACTTGAATGTCGCATCACAATCATATCCACTTTCATTGCTAAAATATTATTAACGGTATCAATTAAGGTCTCACCTTTTTTAACAGAAGATGATGATGCTGAAAAATTAACGGTATCGGCACTTAATCGCTTTTGGGCTAATTCAAAGGATAAACGGGTACGAGTAGAGTTTTCGAAAAACAAATTGGCAACCGTAATATCACGTAAAGAAGGTACTTTTTTAATAGGACGATTAATTACTTCTTTAAAATTTTTAGCGGTATCTAATATTAATTCTATATCTGCTTTAGTGATATATTTTATGCCTAATAAATGATTAACGCTTAAATTGCTCATGTTTACGTTTGTTGTTTGATTTAAGTTTTTGTTTTAGAATAATTTATTTTTTGAATTACTCAATATGCTCCCTTTAATCCCTATAGTCTCTTTTGTCTCCCCTATCCCTTCAATCTCTTAAGTCCCATCGTTCTTACAAATATCTTTCTTTCACAACATTTACATGATGCTGTACATGTCCGCACATAAAATAACCTAATGCTAATACACTTGCTTCTCCTGCACTCATTTTTCCTTTTAAGGCGAGTTCTTTAGCAGAAAGTTGTTTAAACATTAATACATTAGATAAACGAACGGAATCAAATTCATCCATCAATAATTGCATATTTGTTTCTCCTAAATTTGCATTTGCTGCATACATATTCTCGTCAAAGCTCGGGTTTAATTGATTGTCACCACGTGCAAAACGCAAGGCTCTGTAACTCAAAATACGCTCTGTGTCGATGATGTGGTTAAATACCTGTTTCACAGTCCACTTTCCATCATCATAAAAATAAGATACTTTTTGACGAGGAATAGCTTCCATAAAATCCAACGTAGATTGGTGATTCGCTTTTAATGCAGAAACTACATCTCCTTCTTCTATCAGATTGATGTAGTTTTCAAAGTACGGTATATAATCTTCTTTTTTTGGTCTCATGTTTTAATGTTGTTGTATGTTGTATCCTATTTGTGATTGTTGCAGTCCCTTCAATCCCTTATGTCTTTTTAGTCTTTAAAAAACTATTTATCAATTAAAGTCACTCTATCTTTTCCGTCTGTTTCTTTCCAATCTACTTTTACATTTTGGGTTGAAATAGAATCAATGGTTAATCCCACGTACTTGGCTTGTATAGGCACATGTCTGCTAAATCTTCTATCCACTAACACAAGTAATTCTACGTCGCTAGGTCTGCCAAAAGCCAACATCGCATCCAAGCCTGCACGTATGGTTCGTCCTGTATACAAAACGTCATCTATTAAAATCACGTTTTTATCTTCAATAATAAAATTGATATTTGTTTGATTAGGAATTAATTCTTTTTTACGAAAATCATCTCTGTAAAAAGTCGTGTCTAAATCACCACAATTAATTTTTTTCTTTAAAATTCCCTCTAATAATTTTTGAATGCGGTGCGCTAAATAAATACCGCGTGGCTGAAGTCCAATGATTACGCTTTCACTAAAATCGTTATGAACTTCAATTAATTGATAACAAAGGCGAGTTAAAGTAACTTCAAGTTGTTTATTTTCTAGTAGAACTCTTGGTTTCACGAATGTGTTTTTTCAAAAGTAATAATTATTTTTTAATATATTTATAGACTTAATAAATACCTTGAAAATAGAAGACGAAATACAGCAAAAAAAGTTTAAAGACGATTATCAAAAATTAGTCGTGAATTTGCTATATACATCCAATTGGATGAATGCTCATTTCGAAATGCTGTTTAAAGGCTCTGATATTACCCTCCAACAATACAATGTACTCAGGATATTACGAGGGCAATTCCCCAATCCATCAAGCATTAAATTAATAAAAGAACGCATGTTGGATAGAATGAGCGATGCCTCAAGAATTGTAGATAAATTAGTAGCTAAGAAATTAGTGATCCGCAAGCAATCAGATAACGATAAGAGAAGCGTCGATGTTGTTATTTCGGATATTGGCCTAAATCTTCTGCACTCTTTAGATGTATTAGATGATAAGTCGAAAGAACTGTTGAAATCCTTATCAAAAGCCGAAATAACCGAATTAAATAACTTGCTAGATAAATTAAGAGGTTAGTTTTTTGCCTGTTTTAAGGTTTCTTCAACCAATTTTCTATCTGACTTTGATCCAAACTCATATAATCTACGGAGTTTTCTACTACCGAATTATTTACCATATATATCATAGGCATATTTAATCCTGCCAAGTAGATAAAGTTTTTTCCATTCATAATACAATAATCAATATTGTAGGCTCTTGTGTCTTCAAAAAATGGTTGAATTTTTTTATACTCTCCATTCAAAATAAGATACATGGGAATGGATGGATTTCTTTCTTTTATCAATTTTAATTTCTTAGCAGCGATGCGGCAATGCGGGCAGGTTAAACTCATAAACGAAATAATATGTTTACCAGTACTTAAGCTTTTTGGAGGTGTATGCAATTTAGCATCGGCATACAAACTATCCAATTCTAACTTAAACTGATTGTCTTTTTTAACCAAATAAGCCGATGCATAGTCCATATCGACATAATTTAAAATATGAGGCATGGCAAAAGCCGTAACAAACACAGAGATAAATAACCACTTGCCAATTTTACCAAAATATAATCCATTGTAATATTTATAAATAAGCAAGCTAATCGCTAACATGACAGCATTTTTTATAAGTGCTTGTAAAGGAGTCATTGCTAATGCAGTCCCGAAACATCCGCAATTCCCGTTATTACCCGTCTTGAGCATCACAAATACCAAATATAAACTAAACACCAATAAAGAAGCGATGGT
>JANYGR010000456.1 GCA_025359355.1 Bacteroidota bacterium
CATCGGCACAAGCAAAATGATTTGTACTTGTATAAAAATGTTTATAGATCCGTTTCTTATCTACCAACCAATTACCATCGCCTACTGGCTTATAAATAGAAGGATTGGATTTCATTTTAAAATATAAATTCCAATAAAATAAGGGCGGAATATGATCTGTTGTAGTAGGAATTTCAGTAAACAAACCCTCTGTATTTTCTATGCAAGGATCGTTATCAAAGTGCCATTCATCTTTAGCTGGTGCAGAAGTAAAATCATAGCTATGAGCATTAGAATTATGAAAACCATTATGGTAAATGGTGCTATCCACAAAAATAGAATTTTTTACCAATGCCTTTTTAATTGGCTCAAAAGGTTGTATGCACCAACCGCCTGCACGATAAGATTTACAAGCTGTTTGAGTAATATCAATAATAGCTTGATGATATTTTGTAACGATATGATCGATTTCGGAATCCGTAAAATCTGCTAATTTGTATCGCATAGTATTTATACTCCAAGTAGTGTCTTTAAAAAAAGAATCTTCCCAATGTGGATGAATATGAAGTGCAATTTCATGTCCATCTGCTTTCAATTCTATTAATTGGCGAGCTATTCGATCATAATCAGATTTACATTGAGCAATATGGTAATGATTTTTAAGTTGCCATAAATATCCTGCATCTACAAAAAAAATAAAAGGCACTTGGTGTTTTTTTGACAAATCCATTAATCGTTGAGTCGGCTTTAATATACAATTATCAATGCTTCCAGAAGAAGTACCGAAAAATAATTCGTAATCAAAGCTTAAATGAATTTGCATAGTTTAAATTTTTCCGTGTGGTGTATAAAGTGTAATTCCTTTTAATTTATAATTTTCAATCATCCAGTTATGTAATTTATCAGCTTCTATACAATAACAATTTGCCAATCCAATTTTAAACGATGTCATAAATCCAGCGTCTGTAAAGGATTTTATAAAATCATTGCATTTTCTTTTTTTAGAAAAAACTGGGTTATGAACTTTTGTTTTCATAGTCATCGATGTTCCGTTCTCATCAATCAATTGAGTATCGAATTGTGTTTGATGATAAACTGGATATATAAAATCAGGAACTGCATCCTCTAATGTGTGAAAATTAGTCAAGCTATTCAAATCAACTCCTAATAAAATAATTTTCCCTTTTAGTTCGCATAACCTATAAAATGGACTATTTTGGTTATAAGGCGTTAATTGATTAACATGATTTTTAGTTATATAATCTGCGTGTTTACCCAGTGCACAAACAGAATCCGTAGGATGTAAACTTCGCTTTACATGTATCATCTTTCTAAAAACCTCTGTAATGATGCCCATTTTGGAAGGAGTATTCAATGCATCAAAAACAGGATTCGTCATTAAATAATCATAATTAAACCCAACGGCTGGAAAAGCTGGCATTACTAATGTTCCATCGTTACCAATAACTTTTAATAGAGCGTCAATAACCGTTTGTGCTCCACCTTCTACGTAACCTAGTTTGCTAAGACTAGAATGTAACATAACCACTTCTCCATTTTTTAAACCAATTAATTTTAATTGTTCTATAATTTGACTTTGAGTAACAGTATGATTAGTGCTGGCAAGCGTTTCGCGTTGTTTTTGGTTGCGTCTTTTTTTTTGATTTTTATAAAAATCAATGAGTTGTTGTGGTAATATGTTTCGGATAAACTGGCGCACTAGTAATTTATAAACGATATATAACTATCAATTCTTGTTTAGCGATTCGTAAATTTTATTCATTTTAGCCATATTAATTTGCCAAGTTCCTTTCTCTGCAATTAATTTATCGCTCTCAAGCATTGCTTTATCAATAATCAAATTATAATTTTTGTAAACATCAAGTAAGCACTCTGCTAATCCATCAATATCATTAATTGCTACAAATCGTCCATTTACATGATCTGTAATCCATTGTTTATTTGCGAGAATATCAGTAGCCACAGGGTATGTACCGCAGGCCATTGCTTCTATTAAAGATAAACTATTTCCATCCGATAATGAAACCGTAACAAATACATGAGCCTGACTTAAAATTGAAACCACTTCGCTTTGAGGTACCTTACCATAAAATCTTACGACATCATCAATTTGTAACTCTTTGGTTAATTGAATGAGGTTCTCTTTTAATGATCCATCACCAATAATGTTTACTTTCAAATGAGGGATTTTTCCTTTGATAAGAGCAATTGAACGAAGGAAATGTGAAATATTATATACTGGTTCAAAATTCCTCGTACTACAAATTACAAAATCAGTTGTTGATATAGAGCGATTATTTTTATTAAAAATATCAGTATTAATACCAAACATGATATCTTTTATTTTTTCATTTTTACTACCAAGCTCCAACATGCTTTCTTTCATGTGAGGCGCCATAGATGTAATTATATCAGCCGATTTAAAAACATATTTTAAAATAAATCTATAAATAGATGATTGTTTAGGACTAATTAATACGTCTGATCCTAACGGCGTAACAATATATGGATGAAAACCAGATAGTGCTCCTAATAAGCCATAACTAGTAGCATATAGAGCATGAAGAGCTTGGGGATTTATAGCCTTTATTATTTGTTTAACTTTTAAATACTTTAAAACAACTTTCCAATTTCCTCCAGATACATCAATATCAACTCCATCTACATAATGAACCTGTATATTTAAAATTTTGACATTTTTAAACGTAATCAAATGAACTTCGTGTCCAAACTCATGAAACTGTTGGCACCACCTAACTGTGTGAATACTTTCGCCATCTGCCAATAAACAAATTCTCATATAAAGTCTATTTTCGTTTCCATGATTTATATAAAACCTTATATAAATGAAGTCTTATCTTCAATTTTATTTTTAATGATGTTCTTAATTGAGACTTATAAAAATAGCTAATTCCTTTTACTGAACCAAGATAATTTACACATACTCTTAACCATCTTTCATAAACAATGGCATTAAAGTGGCTAGTATTCGAATTCCTTTTAGCATAAGCATTTACAAGCTTTTGCAACCAAGGCTCTACTTGACTAAATTCTGATTCATTAGTGGGGCTTAATCCATCGGCAATCAAATTATGAATATGCATTTCGGAAACAGTATATTGAAGAGATAATTCTTCTAATGATACACTTCTAATTTTAGTAACGGTATTCAGTCTTTCCTTTGCTTTAGCGGGATTACCGGTAATTTGATTGGCATGCATCCGATAATAAATTAAACTTTCCTTCAAATTTCTGAGTTGAGAGACTTTAGAAAGTTGTAACCAAAAATGATAGTCTTCAGAATATAAATAACCAGTTTCATATTTAATATGATACGTCTCTAAAACTTGTTTTCGTATAATAGTTGTTGGATGAGCCAAAGGACAATTAAAAATCAAGAATGCATTTATTTCTTCAGTACTCATGGGCAAATCAATTTCAAAATGCTTATCATCTTTTAACTGATAATAATGGCTACCGCTGGCGCCCACATTTAAGTTAGCATCCATAAAATTGACCTGAACTTCAATTCTATTAGGCAAACAGATATCATCACTATCCATACGGATTATATAATCTGATTGAATAAGGGTAATTCCTTTATTCAGAGAATTAATTAATCCTAAATTTTGATCATTATTAATTAATTTAATTCGAGAGTCTTTATAAGATTGAACAATAGCAAGAGAATTATCTATTGATCCATCATTAATAATTAATAATTCAAAATCGGTATATGTTTGATTTAGAACAGAATCAATTGCTTCTTTAAGGTACTGTTCGCCATTAAAAACAGACATTAATACCGTAACTCGTTTATGGTTTATAGTTGAATCCATTCTTTAGGTAATAAGTCTTTACTATTTTTAGATTTAATTTTAAACCATTTTTTTGGCGCTACTACAATTTTATGAGCGTTAGCATTTAACCATGCACCCCACCAACTAAACGAACTATTAGCAATGATATTGTGTTTACATAAACTCATTAAATACATATCCTCATAACTATGATTACCAGTATTATGCATTATGTAAATTGTTTTGTAATTTGTTTTAACGTTCTTTTCAAACCATGTTGGTTCATCAGAAAACACGTAAAGCACAGGCTCCTCAAGCTTATCACAAATATACGAAATGGCAGATGTATAATACTCAGGCGTGCATGTTTCGTAATAATCGTTATTACTTTTTATTGAAATATAATCACCTCGTCTAATATGTATGCTTACTGATTGTGTTGTTTTTATTTCAACTTCAAGTTCAGACGTTTTTTCATGTAATTTATTTTTTGGTTTTAACTCTTTCAATAAAAGCTCTCTAATTGATGAGAAATATTTTTCAGATTGCCAATACCCATCAATATAAGCGTTTTCAGGTGTTTTTAATGCCTTATTAAAAAAATGAAAAAAAGGTTCTTTGATATATAAATTATTAAAACGAATAGGTAAATACAACAATGCTAAATCCTTTATTTTTTGAATTTTACTTTTTTTAAATTTTTCGACATCACTCACTGATGCAATAGTTGCATGAATCGAAAATAAATCCAATTGAAATGTTCTTATTGTAAATTCTCCTTTTATTGATTTATCTTCTAAAGCAGTCGTATCTAATTTTAACTCTGTATTATTTTTAATAGATAAATATCTTCCAAAAGCATACTGAAACAGTTGATTACCTAGTCCTCCGTATATTTTTGAAATAATCATTTTAGCTTTGTTTGCAAGGTAAATATAATATCTTTAACCGAAGATTTTTTGGTCCAATACAGCACTTTTTTTAAAAATGGAAACTGATTTTTTTTATCAAATACCTTTTCAAAAAAATTAGTACGTTCATTATTTATAGTAATAATTTTATTTAATTCTTGTAATGAATTAACATTAAACTTATTAAATAGAATTTGAAAAAACAAAGAGTACTTTTTTAAGTTGAGATGTTGATTGAATATTTTAAAAAATACAACAACGTGTTCGCGAATCTGCAAATCCCTTTCTGTTATTACTTCCTGAGTCGTTTGTCCTTCTGCCCCATGAATAGTGCAAATTAAGGGTTTTGACGAATAAACAATGTTATTATTTTGTTTAATAATTTTCATATACCAATCCACATCAACTAACCACTTTAATTGCTCGTCAAATAATATATTCAACTTATTTCTAATAATAGTTGCACTAGGTGCCCCTATTACATTAGTAAAAAATAAAGACTCTGGATCATTTTTAATACGATTGAATTGCTTATCAGAGCAATGATGATACTTAATCATATTCAATTGCAATAAATCGATTTTAGTTGCCGAAAAACCAAATGATGCTTGAGGGTTAGAGTCTAATAAAGTAACAAATTGATCTAAACTATCTGGATTAGTAAAATAATCATCATGATGTATGATTTTAATATACTCCCCTTTCGCCTGTTTTAAAGCATAATTCCAATTAACTGGCGAACCAAGTGAGGGAGAATGTCGTATATAGTTTAATTGAGTTCCAAAATTGAATTCATTTAAAACCGCTTCAATAGATGCATCGGGAGTATCATCAGATATTATAATTTCATAATCCTTAAATGTTTGTTCCGCTATTGATCCCAGTACTTTTTTTAATAAAGTAGCTTGCTTATATGTTGGGATACAGATGGAAACTTTAGTCATATACTATTAAATTCTTTAATTTTAAAGTGCTACAAATAGCTAAAGACACTAATTTAGAAAAACTATGTGGCTGAGACTTAAATAAACGACTATATAAATCATAACGTTTCAATTTTGTTTTACTATACACAAATTTAGCTTTTTCAACAGCAGTATTTTCATCTACTTTTAAATACTCCAGTAATTTTTCATCTATCATTCTTTGATGATAAGCAATTTTAGGCATCATAATTTTTTTGTATTTTCTGATATGGAGATCCTTGTTTATTTTTAAACAAACCATCAATCCATACACAAACATATTAAAATTATCTTTGCTATAACTATCATGAACTCTGATAAGAGGTCTCGTATTATCTGTATCATCCGCTAAAAATGTACAGTTTGATAAAGCTAATCTAGTCCACAATTCCCAATCTTCATTATAATACAAGGCTTCATCAAATAATCCGTAGGTATCGAACACCATTTTTTTTATCAGCGGTGCGCTTATAACCATAATATTTCCTTTTAGTAGTTCAGTAATTACAACATTACCTTTTCTGCTAATAGCTTTTAATTCTGAAACAGATTTTAAATCTAAATGATCAAATAGTTGATGTGTATTTTCCGATGCAAAATATTTAGCCTTACTATAAACTATATCCGTAGATGGGTTATGTGAGAAAATATTTAATTGAATTTCAAACTTTTGATTCTGTAATAAATCATCGGCATCCAAAAATTGAACATATTGTCCATTACATTGTTTTAATCCCAAGTTACGAGCAACTGTAGGGCCTGCATTTTTTTGCGTGAAATATTTCACCCTTATATCAGTATCACTATATTGCTTAGCAACTTCTATACTATTATCTGAAGAGCCATCATCAACAATTATACATTCCCAGTTTTGATAAGTTTGAGCTATTAAACTATCTATACAAGCACCTAAATATTTCCCATAATTATAGCATGGAATAATAACTGAAATTAATGGTGCATGTTGATTTTCCACTTTTAAAAAAATTTATTTTTTAGTCTTTCAAAAATGGACAATTTATCCGGTACAATTGTGTCAATAGCAAAATCTATAATAGATTGAGGCAAATAACTTTCAATTACTTTTTTTCGTTCTGCCTGTTCTAAGGCTTTATTACTATCTAACGAACTTAATCCTGTTAAATTATATATAGCAATATCCACATTAACATGATAAGTGGTTACATTATTTATAACAATTACCTTAAAGAAAAAATCATAGTCTGCGACTATTTTGTAAGCTTCATTATATAATCCATATTTATCAAATAACGTTTTTTTTATAAACGATACTGGGTGCCAAAGTGTATCTATATACATTTGTTTAAAGGAAATTTTATCAGGCATTTTTCCAAAAGTTATTTTTCCATTGCCCCAATCAATTTGCATATTACCATAAATAATATCAGCTGATTGACATTGCTCAAAAACAGATTTTAAAACATCTTTATTTACTAAATAATCTCCACTATTTAAAAATAGTAAATAATTTCCATTAGCCTTTGTGATGCCTTTATTCATAGCATTATAAATACCTGTATCTTTTTCAGAGATCCAGAAATTTATTTTACTATCATGTTTTTTTATAATATCTATGCTATTATCAGTTGAATTGCCATCAATTACTATATATTCAAAATCTTTGTACGATTGATTAATAACTGATTGAATTGTTTTATCCAAGCCATCAGCATTATTTCGATTAATAGTTATAATTGTTAACTTCATTTTAATTTAGTGTAAATAAAAAAGGCTGCATTAAAAAATTGTCTAGTCACATAATATTTTCTTAACCATACAATGATAGACGTTTTAGAAAGCTTTTTTTTATTCTTTAATTTTAAATAATAGTTTAACTCTTTAGCCGGTATATGCTTTTTTTGGATTATTAAACGCTCTTTCGAAACATTGTCAAAATTAATTGGATTTTGACTCATACCATCTAATTGAAAATTACATACAGTAAAATCATGGTGTATAAACCGAGTGTCATCGTCTAAAAAAGCTTTTAAAAAAAACTCATAATCAGAAGATATTTTATACTCTGTACTATAAAGTCCATATTTTTTAAATAATTCTCGTTTAATAAAAGTAGCTTGATGGTTTAAAGTATGATCTATAAAATAAAATAAATTTAGTTTTTTAGGCTGCATTATTTTTTTGTGAATCGCCAAATCTACTGCATTAACATCACCATATATAATATCAAATTTAGGATGTAATATCTTTAAATCACTAAATGTAGCAAGCGTATTATTATCGTAAAAAGAATCTCCAGAGTTCATGAAAATCAAAAAATCACCAGTTGCCTTTTTAATTCCCTTATTCATAGCATCATACACGCCATTATCTTTTTCGGAGCAACTATAAGCAATAATAGATTGATACTTATC
>JANYGR010000466.1 GCA_025359355.1 Bacteroidota bacterium
TCGTTGAATCATCAAACGAAAAATGCGTTCGAACTGAGGTATTTTTTTATAGAGTTTTTCTTTACTCTTAAAATCAATCATTAAGATTTCGCTATCTTCTAATATTTCTATATATAATTTAGAAGGGATTTGCTGCGAGAAGCTGGTGATATCACTAACCCACCAATTTTCGATAGCAAAATGCAAAATAACTTCAGCACCTTTTTCGTTGATATAAAAAACTCTTGCACAACCTTTATTAATGAAGCCTTCGAAATTGCAGACATCACCTGCATTTAGGAGCATTGTTTTCTTTTTAAATTTTTTGAATGTTAATAGAGAATGAAAATACGTGCGTTCACTTTCGGTAAGCGCACTGCAAGTTTTTAAGTATTGATCTATTTGCGAAAACATAACGCAAATTAATAAAAAAAAGACAGAGTATAAATTGTAAACGTTATTGCACGTTTAGTCAGTAATTACTATTATTATTTTTGAATACTAATTTTTATATTCTGAATAGATGTCCCATTATTAACAACAATAAAATACATACCAGAAGCTAGGTCTTCTAGGTCAATGATGCCATTATAGGTTATTAATTGTTCGGCTGATTTTACTTCAACGCCAGTTGCACTTACTATTTTTATAGTAGAATTATTGTAATTATTACTAGCATTAATATATAATTTATCAGTTGCCGGATTTGGATATATATTGATGTATGAATTTTCTTTTAACTCAACGGATACGATATTTGCGTATTTAAAATCACTCGTTTTATCAACTTGTTTTAATCGATAATAAGATAAGCCTTTGTAAGGGTTTTCATCTAAAGCATTATATGATTGTTTATTTGTGCTATTACCATTCCCGTAAGCTTTTACTTTAGTTACAAATTCGAAATTAATTCCGTCGATACTTTTTTCAATGATGTAATAATCATTGTTAGTTTCGGTTGCTGATGCCCAGTCTAAATTCACTTTATTATTAATAGGAGTAGCTGTAAAATATAATAGTTCAATTGGCAATGGGTTAACTCCACCAATTCTATTACCTAAAGTAAAACGGCTAAACGAATTAAACGCTGTTGGTGCAGATGATGAAGTTACATTGCCTGTTGTTATAGTAGCCCCTGAGCCACCAATATCTTTCCATGCAGTTGTTGCCGTGTAAGTATTTTTACAAATAGTTAAGTTTGTAGGATCGGTTACGCCGTCGTTTACATCATAATATAAAGTAATCGTTTGATTTCCATTCAAATTTAAGGTGGGTGTAATTACACCTGTAGATGTATTACTACGAGCAATATCCCACCAATGAATCCGAGAAACATTAGCTACTGTTGCAGGCATAGCCCATCCCAAGGCATCTGCACTTGATATAAATAATTCGGTGTTATATGTATAAGACGTAGCATTGTTGTGAACAGAATTTAATATTGCCGGTCTCCAATCGGTTGTAATAACCGTTGCGGTTCCACTAAGTACGGGGCCTATTTTTCCTACAGGGAAATTAAGGGTACGCGAACCATTTAAAGCCATGTCATAATTCATTGGACCATTAATAAAACTTAACGCATTACCTATTGTAGTAGTAGAAGCGTTGTTCATATTTAAAATATTTGTTTGTGTTGTATTTACAATGCCTTGTGTTAATGTTAAGTAGGTAGATACATTGGCGCGTGTATTTAAAGTAACATCACTTGCTGATTTATTAATAACTAATCTTGTAAACACTGGGTTTCCAGTTGTCCCTGTTTTATTGATAGTTTGCGCTGTGCCTCCTGTTAATGTTGCAATTCCGCCGCCAGCTTGCCCAAAAGTAATTGTATTAGTAGCTGTAGAGTTTACAGTGATATTACCAGCATAAGTACAATTGGTATTATGATTTGGATAGAAAATTCCTGTATTGTTTTGAGTAAATATGACATTTCCATTATAGGCATCACTCGTCGAATTTGCCATATAAAATGCTCCAGAACCAATATCAGTTAAAGCAGTTGAACCATTAAATACATTTCCGCCGGGAGAAACATCATTAGTTGTACCATTTTTAGTACTATTAACCGAGCCATTAAAAACACTGGCGTTAAAAAATAATCCAGGACTAACAGAAGTTATATCTCCATCAAATGAAGAGGTTGGCCCGTATTGAATTAAGCTGGTGCCAGTAGTTGTTAAGCTTTGAGAGGTAGCTGATACTTGAGTAAATTGTTTCAATACTAATTGACCCGCATTAAAACCTCCCGCTCCAATACTGATTGTTTTCCCCGCACTTAAAGTGGATGTACCTGTTGAATTTCCAAAATAAATACCAGCTCCATTATTACAATTAACAATGATGTTACCGTTAAAGGTTGAGTTATTAGCAGATGCAGTTGCAATGTATATCCAAGAATTTGTATTAGTAGGAGAATTATTGAAAGTTGTATTACCACCAAAAATATTATTAATACTATTATACGCAACATAAATGTGGGAAGATCCTAAGTTGTTAAAAGTAGCTGTTGTATTAAATTGATCGGCATTTCCATTTCCAAACATTAAATATCCAGAGCCTATATTACTCATAATCGAAGTTCCATTAAAAATATTATTACCGTTACTATTATCGTTAGTTGTGCCATTTTTTGTGCAAGTAGATGTTCCATTAAATGTACAGCCATGAAAATATAATCCAGGGCTAACCGATGTTACATTTCCACCTAATACGGATGATGGCCCGTATTGTAAAAACGTTGCAGTTGAACTTAATGTTAGATTAATTGGAGCATTACCAAGTTGAGTAAATTGTCTCAATTGTAAGTACCCTGCATTTAAGCCAGTGGTTCCGGCAGCAATCGTTTTTGTAGCAGCTAATGTGGCTGTAGCAGTTGCGTTACCACCACAAAATTGAATACCTTGAGCACTACCGGATGTATTTACATAAATATTCCCATTAAATAAATTCCCTACAGTTGCCCAACATGGCAATAATCGTTCTGAACCATTATTCGTAAAGGTTACATCGTTATTCCAGATATCTGGATTCGTATTGCCTAACAATAAATAGCTACTCCCGCTATTTGTGATACTGGATATACCATTGAAAATATTACCACCTTGGCTATAATCTCCGCTGCTACCATTTTTAGTACAATCGGTTGTGCCATTAAATGTACAGCCATTAAAATATAATCCAGGACTAACTGACGTCACATTTCCGCCTAATGCTGATGATGGTCCGTATTGTAAATAAGTGGCGGTTGAATTTAATGTTAAATTAATAGCGACCGTTCCTAATTGAGTGAATCGTTGTATAATCAGGTAACCTCCATTATAGCTTCCTGTTGTTATTCCAAATCCTGAAGACAGTGTTGCTGTTGAGGCAGCTGCAGCACAAAAATTTACCCCTAACGCTCCAACAGATGAATTTAAATTGATAGTGCCATTAAATAAATTTCCAATAGAATTATAACATGGATATATAATGTTTGAACCATTGTTTGTGAAATTCACATTAGCATTCCAAGTATCAGGACTGCCATTTCCAAATAACAAATAACCAGAGCCATTATCCACAAAAGTAGATATTCCGTTAAATGTATTTCCGCCTGAACTAGCGTCATTATTAGATCCTGTTTTTGTTGAATTAACTACTCCATTAAATACACAGCCGTTGAAAAACACAGATGGTGTTACAGAGGTGATGTCACCATTAAAAACAGAATTTCGAGCAAAAAGCAAAGTAGTGGTTGTACCCGTAAAATTAAGGTTTACAGGAGAATTTCCTAGTTGGGTAAATGTATTAAAGTTTAATGAACCCCCGCTAAAACCAGCTCCTCCAACAGTAATTGTACGCCCAGCTGCTTGAGTAGGCGTGCCGGTTCCAGAGTTCCATCCAAAATAAATACCTTGATTGCCAGTATTTGTAACAATAATATTTCCATTAAATAAATCGTTCGAATTGTAACCTAACATAAAATAGCCTGCGGTACTTTGTTGATTGATTGTACAAGTAGAATTAAAAATATTTTGATTACCATTATTATGATTAGAAGTGCCCGCTGTTTTAGTGAACTCTGCTGTGCCGTTAAAAGTACCACCTCTCAAATAAACATCAGGCGCAGTTATCGTTAATGCTGAATTGAAAGTAGTAGGAATAGAATTGTTATAAACTTCAAACGAAGCCGTACCCGTAAGGGTTAAGTTAATAGGAGTTGCAGAACCCAATTGAGTAAAGCTTCCAAATTGTAAAAAACCAGCCGAATATCCACCAGCACCAATTGATATTGTTTTGCCAGAAGCTAAAACAGGCGTACCTGTACCTCCACTCCAGCCAAATGATATACCACCAGTTCCAGAACTAGTAACTGTTATGTTACCGTTAAATTGATCTGCCGACTGATAACCTAATAAAAAATAGCCTGTGTTACTTTGATTTTCGATACTTAACGTTGAATTAAAAATATTTAAATTACTACTGTTATGGTTTCCTGAACCACCAGCTGTTTTTATGAAGCTTACTGGAGCGTTATAGGTGCCTCCATAAGGATAAATATCAGGGGCAGTTACATTTACAGTACCATTAAAGGTGTTATTATTTAATTGTACATTACTAGTTCCTGTTGTCGTTAAGTTAATGGCGGAAGTAACAGCAGCCTGCATCTTTAATATTTGAAGGTAACCAGATGAAAAAGCACCATTTACTAAAATATTTTTTCCGGATGCTAAATTAATGACAGGGAATGTTCCTCCCCATCCAATAGCAATTCCTGACGCATTTGTAGTTCCGCTTTGACTTACATAAATGTTTCCATTAAATTGACTTGTGCAATTATTTCCAAAAATAATTCGTCCACCAGTTGTAGAGGTATTGTTTGCATAAACATCTGCATTGTATGTATCTGCTGTTCCATTTGCGAAACCCATGTAACCATTACTTGAATTATTAACAGTTAAAACATCGTTATATACATTACCTCCCGATGACCAATTATTCATAATAGTCCCACTTACATTGTAATTAACAGTAGCAGCAAAAGTAGACGTTTGTGCTGTAATAATTCCTGCGTTGATAGTTAATGATCCAGTCATATTTGAACCATAAATATTTACTGCACCTGCATTTCCGGGGGATAAAGATTGGGCAGTGCCTCCAGTTTGAACTATTTTATATAGGTTTAAATTTGCACCGGCAAACGTACCACAAGTAATGGTTACTCCTGGATTTAAAGCAACAGTGCCAACCCTTCCGATTTGTATTAAGCCAGTACTCGAAGTATTATTTATAGTAAGATTAGCATTTAAAGTTACATTTTGTCCGTAGCCTATATACAAACCGCCAGTATTTGTTGTATTCAATGTAGTTAAACCATTAAAGGTTTCATTTCTTCCTGCGCCACCATTAGTTAATAATAAGTAACCAGTTCCTGAATTTGTAATGGAAGTAATTCCATTAAACACATTATTACCAGTTGACCCAATATTAGAAGCACTTGTTTTTGTTACAGTCACATTTCCATTAAATACACTTCCGTTAAAATAAACATCATTTACGGTTGCTATAATATTGGCGCCAAAAGTAGTTCCTGCAAAGGTTAATGAAGTTGCTGTAGAATTAAAGGTGCCGTTAGTGCAACTCCCACTATTACAAGCAACAACGCCTGTTGTGTTTATTGTGAAACTATTTAAATTGAGTAATCCGCTGGTGATAGTTAAATTATTGATAGTAATATTAGCAGGCAATAAACAATTATTAGCGCCTGTTACAATGGTCACATTATCAATAGCACCAGGAATTCCATTAGGAGTCCAGTTAGTATTTGTATTCCAATTAGTTGAAGTTGATCCATTCCAAACATAAGACGTTTGAGAAAATGAAGTTATAAATAAAAATATAAAACAGACAAGTAGAGAGAGTTTCTTCATTTTCATTAAGTTAAATTTTAATTAAAAATAACTTATATTTCTTACATATGAAAGAAATATGAAGTATTTGTATTGACTTTATAATACAAAGTCAAAAGCCCTGTATAGTTATTGAAACACACAATTGACTGAGTGAATACTTCAATTATTTAGTAAAAATCTTCTTCTTAATTTTTAATTACAACTATCCGTCATTTTTGAAATAAGTTTCCGAGCTTTTTGTATACATTTTGTAAAACAGATTTTCTTTTTGTACACAAGTTGTAGAAACGAAAATAAATGCCAAAATGAGGCGAGTAGACTTGACATTTCATATTTAATCATTTAGTTTAGATTAACTAAAACTTTTAAACATGAAAAAAACAATTTACACATCACTCGCTTCTTGTTTTTGCTCGTTGTTTTTCGCGCAACAAAATGTCATCCACTTACAAGGTGCAAATATCGATTTTACATCTAAAACTACTAATTTGCCACTACAAATTAGTTTTGATGAAACTAAACATCTATCTGATGTTCAGTTTTCGGATTGGATGAATCAAGAGCTTATTAAAGATAAAAGTATTTCATTTAAATCTTTAAAAATATCTAAAGATCATTTGGGCTTTACTCATAATCGTTTGCAAGAGTTTTATAAAGAATATGCTATTGATGGCGCTGTGATTTTAACACATAGCAAAAACAATGACGTGAGAACCTTTAACGGAGATTGGTTCAAAGATATAAAGATGTCAAATGCGATTTCAATTTCCGAAAAACAAGCTTTGCAATTCGCTTTAACTAAAGTGAATGCAAAAAAATATAAATGGGATAATAAATTAGAAGAAGCACACATGAAAGAAGCACTTCATAATCCTAATTTTACTTATGCACCTATTGGTGAATTATGCATCGTAACAACCGCGGATAAAAATAACAAAACAACGACTTATCAATACGCTTATAAATTCAATATATACGCTGAAGAGCCTTTATATAGAGCTTATGTTTATGTAGATGCAGCTTCTGGCAAAATCATTAAAGAACAAAATTTAATATGTACAGTTGATGCTGTTGGATCAGCAGTTACTAAATATAGTGGAACAAAACCGATCACAACTGATAGTTACACTGGAGGATATCGCTTGAGAGAAACTGGACGTGGTGGTGGAATTGAAACCTACAATATGAATAATACACAAACATACGGGACGACTGATTTTACAAATACTACAAATGCTTGGACAATTACAACCGCTAATCAAGCGGCGGAAGACGCCCATTTTGGGGCAGAAGCCACGTATGATTATTATTTCCAAACATATAACAGAAATAGTGTTGATGATAATGGTTACAAATTATTAAACTACGTACATTACTCTACTAATTATGTAAATGCATTTTGGGATGGA
>JANYGR010000467.1 GCA_025359355.1 Bacteroidota bacterium
ACGGTTGCTTCTTCTCCAGGTAATATTGGCTTTTTAGGATACTCCGGAACTGTACAACCACAGCTGCCTGCAGCCGATGCAATTATTAAATTGGAACCACCTGTATTTTTAAATTTAAACCCATAGGCTACTTTTTCTCCCTGAGTAATACGTCCAAAATCGTGTGTTTCTTCTTCAAATTTAATATCAGGTAATGCACTATTAGTGCTACCATCAGCAGTTTTCGTATTTGTTATATCATTAGTTGATATATCTGTTGATGTATTTTGCTTACAAGAAATTGCAAACACTAAACAAGATGCAATAATTATATAAGTTAGCTTCATGGTTGTTTTTTAATAGACGACGAATTTACGGTTTTATTTAGAAACTTTTTAATAAAAAAGGTTATTGCCATAGTAAAAGTACGTATTAGTTCAAGATAAAGCCAAGCAGCTAAATTTATCAAAACACAGTTCGCTCGCCTTTCTAAAGTGACTGTAGTAATATCTCATATAAGCTTCAGAAATGCTTTAATATAAATTTAGAATCTGCTCTTGAATATGAACACCTATGTAAGAGTATACCTTGCCAATTATTATTTATTTTTCATAAAATCTTACATGAGTAGGTATAAAGCAAACATGATGTTGATACTAAGATCAAGTTCAATTAGTTTTACTAACGCACTTCTTTTGATATTACGTAAATAAAAACCTTTAAGAAATAAGACGATTATGATAAAAAAGAAATTCTTATCGGCTATTATTTATTTGATTGTTTTTTCTCAACCAATTTTTGCTCAAGTTAATAATACAGGTATTATGTATAATACCGGCGACGTATTTATTACTGGATACAAAATTAATAATGGCACCTTATTTAATTCAGGTTCCATATATATTGGAGGAGATGTGACTAATAACGGCACTACTAATTATGATGGTGGTACTATTATTTTTAATGGCAGTTCAACACAAACCCTTACTGGATCAAATACATTTTCTTCAACTTCTGTTATTTTTAACAATGCCACAGGAATTAGTATTAATAAATGTTTAAGTATAAAAACACTAGCAACATTTAATAATGGAATAGTTGCTACACCTACAGGGGCATCGGAGCCTGTTGAATTCAATACGGTTGCTTCACACGCAAACACTAGCAATACCAGCCATGTTAATGGCTTTGTAAGAAAACTTGGCACAGGATTATTTACGTATCCTGTGGGAGATGCCAATGTATATGAAAAAGTAGATGTAAATCCTACTAGTAACACTAGTGGGATTATAGTAAAATATTTTCCAACAGACGCTGGAACTGCCCCATTTGGAACTTCAGGAACTGACCCTATTCCATTACTTTACTACAATGCATTGGAATATTGGGATATTACACCTGTATCTTCTGCTATAGGAAGTGTTACTATATATTGGGATGGATACAATGATGGAGCTATCGGATCAATTAGTGATTTAAAGGTAGCTCATAAAACGGGAGGACAATGGCTGGATGAAGGCACAACTGGATCAGGTTTGGTTAGCGCTGGAAGTGTGATTAGTAATGCTATTACAGCTTGGAGTCCATTTACATTAGGCAGTATCAATTCTAACTCTCCGCTACCAATTACCTTAACCAGTTTTAAAGCTGATGCGATAAATTGCAAAGGAGTTACGTTAAAATGGCATACAGCATCAGAAATTAATTTTAATCATTATGAATTGCAATACAGTGTTGATGCTTTAAATTTCAATGCTCTCAGCAGCATAGCTCCAAAAGGAAATAATTCAGATTATGAATATTCCTTCATTCCTGAAACCAAAGAAACTGTTTATTTCAGATTAAAAATAACAGATAATGATGATACTTTTTCATATAGCCCAATCATTTATTCAAATACGAAATGTATTGACAAAACAGTAAAGGTTTATCCCAATATAACTCAGGATGTATTTACCATTCAATCAAACGACAATAATATACAAACTTTTACATTATACGATGCGAAAGGAAGTCTCATATTAACGGAATCATTTTCTAATTATAAAATCATTGATATGAATGACTTTGATCAAGGCTTATATCATCTCATTATTATTTCCTCTGATGGGGCAAAAACTAATTTTAAAATAATACACAGTAACTAATCGATCTCTAATAATTCGAAAAATTAAATAAACCCCATATGAAAAAAATCACATTACTCTTAATTTGTTTTATAACCATTCAAACAAAAGCTCAGATAAACATTGGAGCAAATACAGCACCAAATGCAAATGCTATGGTAGAAATAAGTGGGGGTACTAAGGGCTTATTACTTCCTCGAATTGCACTAACCTCCACTTCCTCATTTGCACCATTGTCGGCTCATGTTGCCGGAATGGCAGTATATAATACAGCAACAGCTGGTGTATCGCCTAATAATGTTGTACCAGGTTATTATTATAATGATGGAACTCAATGGCTTAGATTACTAAGCCAGCTATCTGGGCCAACCGAATGGTATTTGACAGGAACCGCTACTGATGCAGTTGGGGATAAAGTAAGTGATGTTTTCAGAAATGGAAGTGTTGGTATCGGAATTAGTCCGGCATCAAAATTAGATGTTGCTTCGGGTACAACAACAGTTAACACCGTAATTAATGCTACTGGAGCTATTAATGATTATCTACAATTCAATATCCAAAATACAAGCGCAGGAACTCAAGCACAAAGTGGTTATGCTGCTACTGCTGATAATGGATCCGCCACAACTGGATTTGCATGGATGGG
>JANYGR010000481.1 GCA_025359355.1 Bacteroidota bacterium
TGGTGGAGAGAATGGTAAAAAATTTAAATATAAAAACTTGCAGCACTTATTATTAGAAATACATCATAAACCATTTTCTGAACAAAAAAAGATAGCATCAAATTGGATTAATGATTGGAAGGGTAATCTGGAACAGATAGACGATATCCTATTGTTAGGCTATAAAATGAGTTAGTAGAATTAATGTCCGCATTTTATATTGCATGCCTTTTAACTTAAGTTTTTTAAATTAAGAAAGAGTAAAGAAATGATAATAACAGACCAAATTATTAATATCAGATTTGTATTGAATTTATTAATAGAAATGATTTTATCACCTATAATTTATTCTAAACATAAGATAATTTGTAGGTAACTTAAGTCTTGATACCTACTTAATTTTTGATAATTCTGCGCCAATTTTATTGTAAATATAAATAAGTGTAAATACACAAAGTCCTGGAAATAGCACTAGCCACCAGGATGAAAAATGATCGTGAGCTTCGTTTAGTAAACTACCCCAGGTAACGGTATCTAAAGGAACCCCAACTCCAATAAAAGATAAAGAGGCTTCAACTAATACAGCGCCTGCCATGCCAAACGCTAATTGTACTAAAATAAGTGGGAATACATTTGGTAAGATGTGTTTAAACATCACTCTAAAATTACTCATACCAATGGCTTTACAAGAAGTTATGTAGTCTAGTTGTTTAGTTTTTTGGAATTCAGTTCTTGTGAGACGTGCAATGTTCGTCCAGCTTAAAAAACCAATGATGCAAATAAGAACCGTGTAGGATGGTTTAGTTATGGCGGATAACGTTATGATGAGTAGCAAAGCTGGAATAGCATTCAATATTTCGATGAGTCTAGAAACGATTGTATCTACTGGTAAATAAATAGTTTTGGTAAGTTTTAGTTTGCTATCGATGCGTTTTCCTATGAATGAAAAAAGATAAATGATAAAGCCACAGATACAGAAAGATAAAAAGAGTTGTATGATTAAATAAATTCCTCCTTGAAGGAAAGCATTAGATAGCATGGAGTCTCTCACTTCAAAGCCATAAAACCAAGCAATACCTATACTGATAATTAAAAATATACTTTGTAGATAACCAATTTTTAATGTGTTGTTTCCAAAATAGCCCGCGCTTGCTCCTAAGCCTATACCAAGCAATGCGGCAATGAGCATGCTAAAAATTCCGACACTCAACGATATTTTTGTACCATGTATAATGCCGGATAATACATCGGTTCCATTTTGTGTGGTGCCAAGCCAATGTCTAAATTTTAAAGGTAAGGATACTAATTGTTTATTCGATGATTCGATAATTTGCCTTTCAAATGGGCTTTTACGAGGAGCGTTATCTGCATCAATGGTGTTGGGCGAATAAGCACAAGGAGCAAAAATAGCAAAGTCATAGTCTTTTAATTTCCACTCTCTGCCTATATTATAATGAATGATCTCTTGGTTTGGTAATACCACTTTCTGCTTCCATGAAAAGGCAGGAAAGAGTAATTGTCCTTGATACTTGCATACTAGCGGTTTATCGTTTGCAATGAATGGCGCTAGTATCACAACTACTACGAATACACAAAATACTTGACATGCACGCCTTAGCGCTCTGTTACGTGAGAGTGTTTGTTTGATTGTATGATAGGTATCAAGGATGTTCATTTATTTTTTTTAATACAAAGGCTCGGAGTTATTCGAGTTATCTGGGCTTAATGAAGTAATGTATATAATATAAACTCTGTGAACTTTTTTTTCATGTTTCTCTGTGTTAAAATTTATTGCTTAAACTTTTTCTAACTCGCGGATCTATCCATGCATTCAAAATATCAGCTATTAAATAACTTAAAATGGTCATGCAAGCTGATAGGGTAATGAGGGCAATTACAAAGGGATAGTCTTGAGATGTAATGGATCTAACAGTTTCGAGCCCCATACCTGGAATTGTAAATATACTTTCGATGATAACGGATCCGCCAACGATACTTGGAAATACAGACGTAAAAACGGTGATGAGTGGTAATACACTATTTTTTAATGCATGTTTGTATATCAATTGCCTATTTGATAATCCTTTTGCTTTGGCTGTTTTGATATAATCCAAGGGGAGTTGCTCGTTAATAGAGGTTGTGGTTAACCGTGTGATAAATGCTATTGACGAATAGGTGTAACAAATAAGTGGCAATACTATATACGGTAAGGAGTCTATAAGTTTTTCTAAGAAAGAAGCTGAGTCGCTATAGCCTTCTGTAGGCTTAATTCCGGAAGGTGGAAATATAGAAATGACATCTGGATTTGCAAATAACATGAGTAACAAAACGCCCATAAAAAAGGCAGGTACAGAATAAAGTAAAAATAAAAACGTCTGCGAAACTCTACTAAATGAAGATGTTGGCTGTTCTGCTATTTTAATGCCTAACGGAATACTGATTGCATAAGCGAGTATAATAGATAGTAAAGAGAAGAATAACGACCAACCAATTTTATCTGTGATGATTTCCATCACGGGCACTTTCTTTGAATACGATAGCCCAAAGTCCCCACGGATAATGCCTTTAGAGCCATTGCCTCCAAATAACCAACGGTGGTATTGATTGTGAAATCCATACCAAACAAATTTTGGAATATAATTTTTGTAACCACCAGTGATTTTAATTCGTTCATTGATTTGTTGTAATTGAGCTTCATTACTGATTTTGTAAAGCGTATCAGGTTCCGATAATTTATGAATTGAAAAATAAAACAAAGGCAGATTTAATCCGAGTTGTTTGCGCCAATAGTTTTTTTGTATCTCTATGTCATTGGAAGATTTTAAACCTCCTCCAGAGTTGGATACGGAAACCATTGAATTAACAGGGTCTCCTGGAGCAGAGCTTAATAACATAAAACTGATAATGGTAACAGCTACCAAAGTTGGCATAAACCACAACAATCGTTTTAGGATGAAGTGTAACATTAATCGTTAAGCTTTAAAGTATTTAATAACACACCGGGATATTCTGTATATATTTCTAAGTTAGTCCATTTTTTACTAACTACCACACGGCGTGCTTGCGTCAATAAAAAAATATAAGGCTGTTCTTGATATACTAATTGCTGAAATTGTTTTGTCAATTCAATACGTTTCGATTCTTGCACGCAGTTGTTTATACTGTCTATCAAGGCATCTGATCGAGTATTACCAAAGCCCGTAAAATTAAAACCATTTGTCGACCATGATGTTGTTTTCCATAATTGTGAAAAATCTTCAGGTTGTACACTGCTTTGCCAGGCACTCATGCTCATGTCAAAATCATGACTCATGGCGGCGCTCACAAATCCATTAAATTCCATAGGATTTAACTGTACAAAGATATTGGCCTTTTGCATGCTCTCTGCTATTTGTTTGGCAATGTCTTCCCATTGTTTTTGGGCATTAATAAAATTGATACTGAATTGAAATTTCACTTTTTCCCCATCAATCACTTTATCTAAAATTTGATCGCCATCTGTATCTTCCCATCCAGCTTGCTTTAAAAGGGCTTGTGCTTGTTGTATATTATACTCTATAGGTTTTAAATTCGTATTAAATTCTTTTTTAAGAGGAGAAATAGGACTAATCATACGCTTACAATGGTTACCATAAACTAATTTATTAATCTGATCATAAGGCACCAACATGGCCATCGCTCTGCGAACTAACACATCTGTAAATAAAGGTTGATGGGTTTTGCCATCAGGCTTCATGTTCATGGCTATATAGGTATAATTATACGTGTCGGCTAATTTTGTAATATATTTATCTGTAAAGGTCTTATCAGTCTCAAGTTCTGAAAACGAGGCGTAATCTATGTTAGTAGATACATCCATTAAACCATTTTTAAATTCGAGTAGGGTAGAGGCATTATTCGTATTTAATTTGAGAATGATTTTATCTGCGTAAGCTTTGCAAAACCAGTGCTCCTCGCAGTTTTTGGTCCAATGGTCTTTCTTTTTTTCGAGGGTAATACTTACGCCCTTATCCCACTTGGTTACTTTGTAAGGTCCGCCGCCATTCATAAATTCAGGATTGTTGTAGTATTTAGGGCTATTAAATTCGTCGGCCCAGATTTTTACAGCTTTGTTTTTTTTTAAAAAGGTGCTATCTATTAATTGCGCAGTGGTGCAGGTTGATAGGGTTTTATGTTTGTCAAAAAAAGCTTCTTCTATAATGGGAAAATCTGTCCAAAACCACGTATTTAGGGCATTTGGATGATTCATTTCCACCGTAAATTTTTTAGAATTTTTGGCATCTATCACAATATCTTTCACGTTATCCCAGTTCTGTTTAAGCGCAGGATTATTGGTTAGTAAGCATTTATTAGCTTTGGTCGTAAAAGCTACGTCCGCTGCCGTTACAGGTGTTTTATCGTCCCAATAGAGTTCATCTTTAATTTCATATGTATAGTTTAATCCGTCTTCAGACACTATAGGTAAGGCTTTTGCCATACAAGGCAAGAGTTCACTGGTATTGTAATCTATTTTTAATAAGCTTAATTGTGTATAAAGGTTTATCTCTGCACGCAAGGCAGAAGTGCCATTTGTCGGATGTAGATCTTCTGGTTCGTGTAATATATGAACAACTAAGGTATTGTTTTGATGCTTTTTGCAGCCATTAACAACTAAAGCGGTTATAATAAGTAGTAGAGAATATTTTATAAAGTTCATAGTTTTAAAACTACTCATATTTATTTAGCTAAAAAACAGAAAATTATTTTTTGATTAAGTTTTCATAATTTAAAAAAATGCTTACATTTACAGCCTCTTATTAAATTAAGAGTTGGAGAGGTGCCTGAGTGGCCGAAAGGACATGTTTGCTAAACATGCGAACGGGAAACTGTTCCGAGGGTTCGAATCCCTCCTTCTCCGCCAAGTAAAATTAAAAAGCCTCAATTAAGAGGCTTTTTATATTTTGCTTAACAATTATAATGCAAAAACATGTTGTTATTATTGGTTCAGGCGTTGGCGGATTGGCTTCTGCTGTGAGGCTTGCAGCTGCAGGATTTAAAGTAACGGTTGTAGAAGCTAACGATTATGTCGGAGGTAAATTAACAACCAAACAAATAGGCAGATACCGTTTCGATATGGGGCCTTCTGTGTTTACACTTCCTAATTTAATTGACGATTTAACGGCAGTTGCAAAATCTAATAAACCTTTTAAATACCTAACCTTAGATACCATTGTTCATTATTTTTATGAAGATGGCACAACTTTAATCGCCTATTCTGATAAAGAAAAATTTGCGAATGAAGTAGCCACAAAATTAGGCGAAACAAGGCAATCTGTATTAGATCAATTAAAATTTTCGGCCTTTTGTTATGAAACGACATCTGAATTATTTATGGAGCAATCGTTGCATAAATTATCTAATTTTTTAAATCTTAAAACTTTAAAAGGGATTTTAAGATCACCGAAATTAAAGATGGGGCAAACCATGAACGAAGCCAATAGTGAGCGTTTCAAGAACATTAAAACGGTACAAATGTTCAATCGTTTTGCTACTTATAATGGTTCAGATCCTTTTCAGGCTCCTGCTCTCATTAATATTATAGCGCATTTGGAACATAACATCGGTGCTTTTGTACCCGCAACTGGTATGCATGATATTACAAAGTATTTGTATGATTTAAGCGTATCTTTAGGTACTGAGTATAAATTTAACTCAAGAGTCACTAAAATTAAAATCGAAAATAACACGGCTGTAGGTGTCATTACCGAAAACGGTGAAATAGCTGCTGATTACGTCGTTTCTAATTCTGATATAAAACATGTTTATACAAAATTATTAGATAAAAAATATTACCGTTCTAAATTATTAGATCAAGAGAAATCTTTATCAGCATTGATTTTTTATTGGGGTATCAAAAAAGAATTTAAAGAATTATGCTTACATAATATTTTGTTTAGCGCCAATGGCGAAGAAGAATTTAAGTGTATGTTTAAAGATAAAAAACCATACCATGATCCTTCTACGTATATTAATATTGGTTCAAAGCACAGTAAAAACGATGTTCCTGAAGGATGCGAAAATTGGTTTGTGATGGTAAATGTAC
>JANYGR010000505.1 GCA_025359355.1 Bacteroidota bacterium
TGCTCGTTTTAATAGTGTGTACCAGGGCAAAGGCTCTCCTTTAATAATAGCCACAAAATTTCGGAGCAGGGTTGTGGTAGAATCATTGCTAGCAGTAATATTAGCAGTTTCTTTTTTATCACTGATTGCCCATACACTATATTGTTCGCTGTTTTTATCAAAGGGGTGAGCATTTAAATACCTAGCTAATAATACTAGGCTACTATCGGCTAATTTACCCAAAGTATAAGGCGCCCCTTTAATTGGCCCTCCTTTAGTAGCCTCGCAACAATACCCTTTTATGTTGAATTGCTTTGTTTCCTTTGGTTTAAGTGTTAATATTTCTTCGCGAGTCACTAAAATATCCTGATAATCATTTTTACCAGCATCTGAGTTAAATCTCCAGCCTGCAGGAATAACAATACATAAAGAGTCTTTGATTAAATTGGAAACAGAATAATTAAGTTCCAATCCACCATTACAAATGGATTTAGCTGTAATCATCTTTTTTTGAAAAGCTTGTTGTAAAGATACTTTTGTTTTGCTTTGTAGTGGTTGAAGAAAAACAAGTCCAACTAATGCTGTAGTGATTATAGCTCGCGTTTTCATGATGCTTTGGGTTTTGAAGATATAATGCTAAAAATATTTAGAAGATACATGTATTTATAAATCATTTTTTATATCTTGCTGTTTAATAATTAAATCAAGATCTATGAATTTGAAAATGCGTTTAATTGTAATGAGTTTCTTACAATTTTTTGTTTGGGGAGCTTGGTTAATTACGGTTGCTAATTATTGGTTTGGTACCAAACAATGGGATGGAACACAGTTTGGTGCAATTTTTTCAACAATGGGTATTGCTTCTATTTTTATGCCTACGCTTTGTGGTATTATAGCAGATAGATGGTTAAATGCAGAAAAATTATATGGAATTTTACATATACTTGGTGGGCTAACATTATTGTATGTTCCGCAAATTAATGACCCAGCCAGTTTTTTCTGGGTAATATTAGTTGCTATGATTTTTTATATGCCAACAATAGCCTTATCAAATTCAGTTGCCTATAATGCTTTAAAGAAAAATAAATTTGATGTGGTAAAAGATTTCCCTCCAATAAGAGTTTGGGGAACAGTTGGCTTTATTGTCGCCATGTGGATTACTAATTTAACAGGAAATAAAGCTTCAGAAAATCAATTTTATATTGCTGCCATTGCTGCTATTGGCTTAGGAATATACTCTTTTTCATTACCAAAATGCGAACCAAAACACAATACTGAAAACAATAAATATTTTGTTGATTTAATTGGTTTAAGTTCTTTTAAATTGTTTGCAGATTATAAACTTGCTCTATTTTTTGTATTTAGTATGTTTTTAGGTGCGGCATTACAATTAACTAATGCTTACGGTGATGTTTTTTTAGATGACTTTAAACATCAAGTAGAATATGCTGATTCCTTTGTAGTGAAATATTCTACAATTATTATGTCTATTTCTCAAGTTTCAGAAACCTTATTTATTTTAGCTATTCCATTTTTTCTTAAAAAATTTGGGATAAAGCAAGTCATGTTATTTAGTATGATTGCCTGGGTTTTTCGTTTTGGTTTATTTGCTTATGGAAACCCAGCAGATGGCTTATGGATGATTATTATGTCGTGCATTGTTTATGGTATGGCATTTGATTTTTTCAATATCTCGGGCTCATTATTTGTAGAAACGTCTACTGATCCCACAATTCGTTCATCAGCTCAAGGCTTATTTATGATGATGACAAATGGTTTTGGTGCTGTATTTGGAAGTATTTCGAGCGGATATTTAATTGATCATTTTTTTACTACTTCTACTGGTAAAGATTGGCACCATATCTGGCTAACGTTTGCGTTATACGCATTAATAATAGCAGTATTTTTTGCTATATTATTTAAACATAAGCATGATCCAAAAGATGTAGAAAATATCACCCATTAAAAAACTAATTTAAATCATTTTTCAATACGATAATTATCATCTATTTAGTAACTCAAAAACAGAATATTTGAAGTCTAAAAAAAATATTATATTTACAATAACAATACATTTTTAACTATAACACTATGATACACTTAAACACAAATAAAATCATTATCACTACCGACTTTTCGGAAACATCTTTACTAGCCATTAAACATGGAGGCTTCTTAGCGCAATATACAAAGGGAGAAGTTTATTTAGTGCATATTATTACCAAACATTGGGAGAAATTTAATGTATTTACACCAAGTATTTCTGTGGATAATATTGAAAAAGCATCTTCAGCAGTTGAAGCAAAATTAGAAGAAGTAGCTGCAGTCATTAGACAAAATTATGGTGTTCCAGTAACAACAGTTGTTAATACAGGTAATCCAACAACTGAAATTATAAAATTTGCTAAAGAAATTAATGCAGGGTTAATCGTAATGGGAACTCACGGTTATAGTGCTTGGGAAGACTTAACAATTGGAAGTAATGCATTAAAAGTGATTACAAAAAGCCCTTGCCCGGTAATGACGATGAGTCAATTTGCTGATAAAGTTGGATATAGCAAAATAGTATTGCCTATTGATACGTCAGAACATACACGTCATAAAGTTGTATTTGCTATAGAATTAGCTAAAGAGTTTTCAGCACGAATTTGCGCTGTTGGATTATTAGCAGATGATGAAGCGAGTAAGAAACCAGCAATGGAGGTCATGCTAAATCAAGTTCTTGTAGCAGCGAAAGACAAAGGCGTTATCTGTGAAACAGAATTAATGGAAAATGTAAAAAATAGAGCAGTGGCAACTATTCAATATTGTGAAAAAGTAGGAGGAGATGCTATTGCAATTATGACAGATCAAGATGCTGAAATCAGCGGATTATTTTTAGGAAATTATGCACTACAAGTTATTCATCATGCTAAAGTACCTGTAATTAGTATGAAACCAGCTAACTTCGATGAAGAAGCAGGTTGGGGCGATATGTTAGCAGGAACCTAATTATTCAGTTACATATTTAAGAATAACTTAAATATATAAAGAGCGTTTCAATTATTTGAAACGCTCTTTATTTTTTAGGTATAATACTTATAATTAATGTTATGATGGGAAAATTATCTCAGTATTTCCCATAGTACAATACCCATACTCACCGAAACATTAAACGAGTGCTTCGATCCAAACTGTGGAATTTCAATACACACGTCGCTTTGATTGATAATAGGCTGTTCTACGCCATACACTTCATTTCCAAAAATAAATGCTAACGGTTTTTCAGGTTTTTGAAATTGGTTTAGCATCACCGAATTTTTTGTTTGTTCTACAGACGCAATGAAATAATCCATTTTTTTTAAATCATCAAATGCTTCTTGTGTTGTTTTAAAATATTTCCAAGTAACGGTTTCTGTAGCGCCTAATGCAGTTTTTGAAATATCTTTATTAGGAGGAATGCCTGTAACGCCGCATAAATAAATGGCTTCTAATAAAAAGGCATCGGCTGTTCTGAATGCTGAACCTACATTATTTAAACTACGGATATTATCTAGTACTAATATAATTTTGTTTTTTGTAGAAGCTTTAAATTCTTCCGAACTCATTCTTCCTAAATCGTGCATGCTTAATTTTTGGTTCATAGTACTAATGCTCTAACTCTTCTAATTTCTTGACTAAGATACGCATACCAGCAACAGCTGTTGCTTTAATGTGAACCAAATTTTTAATATAATCTAAATTAAAATCGCTGGGATCTATCAAATATCGTTTAGTATGAGAAGAGGTCGCGTGAATTAAATTAGCTGCCGGATAAACATTCAAAGACGTTCCTATGGTAATAAAAATATCAGCATCTTCAGTCAACGCAATAGCAGTGTCCATTTCAGGTACTGCCTCGCCAAACCATACTATATGTGGACGAAGTTGAGATCCGTTTTCGCAAACATCTCCTACTTTTATTTCTGAACCCTTAATTGGATAAACTAAATGATCATGAGTCGTACTGCGGCTTTTTACAATTTCTCCATGTAAATGCAATACTTTTTTAGAACCTGCTCGTTCATGTAAATCATCAATATTTTGAGTGATAACCTGAACATCATATGTTTGTTGTAATTGAGCTACCAACTGATGAGCCTCATTTGGCTGAGCTTCTAGCACTTGTTTGCGACGCTGATTATAAAAATCTAACACCAATGGGATGTTGCGTTGCCAAGCATCAAAGGTTGCTACGTCTTCTATTTTAAATTCTTCCCACAAGCCATTTGTATCTCTAAAGGTTTTGATACCGCTTTCTGCGCTTATACCAGCTCCTGTAAAAACAACTATCTTTTTTTTCTTCATGCTTGGCTCAAAAATAAACTTTAAACAAACAACTAACAATAGCAAATATTCGTTTAGCTTATTTTAAATTTACAGAAAAAACAACAACTTATGAAATTTTTTATTGATACCGCAAACTTAGCACAAATTAAAGAAGCCCAAGACTTAGGTGTTTTGGACGGCGTAACGACTAATCCCTCATTAATGGCCAAAGAAGGCATTAAAGGACAAGGGAATATTTTAAAACACTATGTAGATATTTGTAACATTACTACTGGTGATGTGAGTGCTGAAGTAATTGCAACTGATTATGCAGGCATGGTGCGCGAAGGCGAAGCATTAGCTGATTTACATGAACGCATTGTTGTAAAAATCCCAATGATTAAAGATGGTATTAAAGCCATTAAATATTTTTCAGATAAAGGAATTAAAACCAATTGTACTTTAGTGTTTTCTGCTGGACAAGCTTTATTAGCAGCTAAAGCAGGCGCTACTTATGTATCTCCTTTTGTTGGTCGCTTAGATGATATTAGCCAAGATGGGATGGAATTAATTGCAGATATCCGTATGATTTATGATAACTACAATTACGAAACTCAAATTTTAGCAGCGTCTGTTCGTCATCCTTTACACATTATTCAATGTGCTAAATTAGGATCTGATGTGATTACTGCACCTTTATCAGCAATTACAGCACTTTTAAATCATCCTTTAACCGACAAAGGTTTAGCACAGTTTTTAGCTGATGCTGCTAAATAATTTTCAGTAAAATAAATAGTATAAAACCCATTAAGCGTTAATGTTTAATGGGTTTTGTTTGTAGGCTATTCTGAAAATTTAGCAAAGAAAAATATACTGTATTAAACACACCTTGCGAGCGAAACAGATTGTCTTATTAAGAAAAAGCTGAATAGAATAAGAGCGTAAGGCTGTCAAAAATGCGGGCAGAGAAGCGGTGAAACGAGAATTCAAGATTTTAGTGTAGCGATAGCGGAACGTGAAAATTGTAGAATTCCGTGAGGAGCGTGGTGTATATTTTTGACTTGATTTTTTGTTTCTTTTTCATCTAAGGAAAAAGATAGAAAAAAATTCAGTAAACATTTACTATAGCTGTTTTTATAATTACTTAATCGAAAGACTCATATTAAGCAACTCTGTTGTGGTTTTCCAATTACGTGTGGTAGCAGCTATTTTTAGCTTGTTTTCAAAAAAAGTATTGGTAAGTTTAGAGTTACTATAGCTGTTGGGACAATACAAATAAATAGCTTTATCGGAAATGATAAATTCATCTTTACCAAAATCACCAGTTATTTTAGCTATATCAGTTTGCTTGGGTTTTTGAGATAGAAACGTAACATGTAATAAATTGACATCGTAGTTCTTCTCAAGAATGAACGGATTATTTTTATGAATTTTTACTATTTCCTTCTGTAATATAACAATAACAGGCACTTCAAAGGTAAAGACTTCTGTTATTTTTTTAGAAATCAGGTTCTCTAATAAAGTTGAATCTGTTTGTTTGGTTTGAAAAACAACATTACCACTTTGTATGTATGTTTTCACATGCATAAAACCTAAGTCTTCGTATAGCTTAGTTAAGGCTTGCATTTTAATCAATTTATGTCCACCAACATTGATGCCTCTGAGTATCGAAATATATGTTTCCATTGTAATTATTTTTTAATAGAATGAAGTTTATTAACCTTTTTTAAATGTGTTATATAAGGCTTTAAGGCTCTTCT
>JANYGR010000518.1 GCA_025359355.1 Bacteroidota bacterium
TGTGGAAGAATCAACTACACCAACAATAAATGGTAAAAATGTATCGTATACTGTAAATAAAAATGGTGCTTTAGCAAAAGGTATTTACATTGTTAATATTGATGTAAACAACCAACGCATTTCTAAAAAATTAATTATTGAATAAGCTGTAGTTTTATATCAATAAAAAGTCCCTTGTTATTTCTAACGGGGGGCTTTTTGTTTAGGATATATACTCTATCTTATTATTACTGATTTTAATTGGGGTCGTTGTAACCATATTAAATAATAATGATGTATAAAAGTATTATAAAGTTAAACAAAAGGTCTCATTTTGTGTTTCAAATAGAAGAGTAGGTAATAAGAATGGACGTAAGTTATTTTAAGGAACAGTTGCAAGCGAAAGAGGATATGCTCGCTCAAACGACTAATTTTTTAGTCAAAATTCAGCATGACTTGGAAAAAAACAACAATGAATTATTACTTGCTAATAAAGATATTTTTGACAGTATCAGTTTCGCTGGACTTATTCAAAAGTCGTTATTACCTGATAGTGATATTCTGAAAATTTTCTTTAAAGATGCCTCCTACAAAGTAATTCAGCAAATAGGTATAGGAGGCGACACTGTATTTATAAAAAACACAAATAAAGGAGTTGTATTTGGATTGTTAGATTCAACTGGACATGGTATACCTGCAGCATTGCTTAGTATTTCGGGCACACTTTTATTGAAGGAACTAATGACATCTATGGAAATAGATAATCCTCAAACACTGCTTAACCTTTTAAATTACCAACTACACAAAACTTTTGACAATAATAAAATGTCAATAGCGCATAAGGAGGGAGTTATTTTTAGTTATTCATCAACTCAAAATAGTTTAACTTATAGCTCTGCTAAAGGCAGAGCGCTTTTGCTACATCAAAACGGTGAAATAGAGGAATTAGCAAATACAAAAAAATCGATTGGAGAACAGGATAATACAGAGTTTGAACTTTTTGAAATTAGCATAACAGATGGAGATAAACTCATTATGTATTCTGATGGTTTAACAGATCAGTTTGGAGGTGATAAAAATAAAAAATTTTCTCGTGAACGATTAAAAAATATAGTAAGTAAAAGGTCAACTGAAGGTGCAAGTAGCCTAGTTAACACTATAGAAGAAGAATTTGCACTTTGGAAAAAGGAAAATATACAAACAGACGATGTATCATTTATGATTATAGAATTTTAAATTATGACAACACTAAACGTTAAGGGGTATGAGTTTACATTAGAAAACAAAGGTGCTTTTTCTTCATTGTATTTTAACGAACAGTTAAAAATGGCTATATGCTTTGCCGAAGAAGAATATATTCCTATTGACAGTTTTAAAGAAATGTTTTTACATATTTCTGTCATGATAGATAAAACTGAAATTAAGCACCTGGTGTTTGATAAACAAAAATTAAGAACCTTTCATCAGCCTAGTATGGAATGGTATTTTGCTGTTTGGAAGCCTAGTATGAAAAGTAAAGGGTTGATTAGTCATTATAAAATTTTACCTAAACTAATTTGGTTTGAAAAAGCAGTTGAAGCTGGTAAGTATGAAATATTTCAGAAATTTAGTAAAGAAATTTTAAATGGAATTACTATTACCTATGTAAATTCTATAGAGCAGGCTATTGAAAATAGTTTATTAAATGATACAAAAGTTTAAGTTTGTTTTAGGTAAATTATAGGAAAACACAACTAATAAATTAATTCTTAAGCAAGAATCAAGAGATTATTTTATAATTTTAACGCTGTTAAGGATTGTCTTAACAGAGTTTTTTATTAATACCAAAATCAAAGACTATGCTTGGTTTAAAATTAGCAACAGACCCGCGTTGGGTAAATATCGTTGAAAAAAATATCGAAGAAATATTAACGGATCACGCGTATTGTGAGCAAAAAGCCGCCACTAATGCCTTGTCTATTTTAATTAGTTACCCGTATCATACCGATTTGGTAGACGATATGCTTGCCTTAGCCAAGGAAGAATTGACTCATTTTGAAATGGTACATCAAAAAATAAAAGACCGAGGATTAACACTTGGCTTTGAACGTAAAGATGAGTATGTGGGAGAGTTATTTAAATTTATGCGTAAAGGCCATCGCAAAGAAATAGTATTGATTGATCGCTTGCTGTTTGGTGCTATGATTGAGGCTCGTAGTTGCGAACGTTTCAAATTATTGTCGGAACAAATAAATGATGCAGATTTAAAAGAATTTTACAGAGAGTTAATGATCAGTGAAGCAGGGCACTATACTCTGTTTATTGGTTTTGCTCGTAAATATGGCAGCGATGTAGAAGATGTGGATGCTCGTTGGGAACAATGGCTCGAATACGAGGCAAACGTTCTGAAAAACTACGGCAAAAAAGAAACCATTCATGGGTAATTTAGTTATTCACTATTTATTCAAAACGACCTTAAGTTTCAAAAAACTTTATCTAATTTTGCGCACCTTATTAAACTAAAAAACAATAACATATTATGTCATTTATTCATTCCATTGTAGCTCGTCAAATATTAGATTCACGCGGAAATCCAACCATTGAAGTAGATGTGATCACCGATCAAGGAATTTTAGGTAGAGCAGCTGTGCCATCAGGCGCATCAACAGGTATGCACGAAGCAGTTGAGCTACGTGATAATGATAAAACACAGTATTTAGGAAAAGGCGTTTTACGTGCAGTTAACAATGTAAATACCGTAATAGCAGAGCGTTTAAAAGGTATGTATATCTTTGATCAAGCAGAGATAGACAGAACGATGATTGAATTAGATGGTACGGCAAACAAAGGAAATTTGGGAGCTAATGCAATCTTAGGTGTTTCTTTGGCTGCTGCTAGAGCTGCTTCTGAGGCTTGCGGACAACCCTTGTATCGTTATATAGGCGGTGTTAATGCTAATTTATTACCTATTCCCATGATGAACATTTTAAATGGTGGTTCTCATGCGGATAATGGAATTGATTTTCAAGAATTTATGATTATGCCTATCGGTGCCAATAGCTTTAGCGATGGCTTACGTATGGGAACTGAAATTTTTCATCATTTAAAAGCAGTACTTAAGTCTCAAGGTTTAGCTACTAATGTGGGTGATGAAGGCGGATTTGCACCTAACTTCAAAAACAACGAAGAGGCTATTAAAGCAGTGATGCAGGCTATTGACAAAGCAGGCTACAAAGCAGGCGAAGATATTTACATTGCGATGGATGCGGCTTCTTCTGAGTTTTATAATACTGAAGAAAAAATATATCATTTCAAAAAATCAACAGGCGATAAATTAACATCGGCTCAAATGGCTGATTTTTGGGCTGATTGGAGAAAAAAATATCCTATCATTTCCATTGAAGATGGTTTTGCAGAAGAAGATTGGGCTGGTTGGAAATTAATGACTGATAAATTAGGCGCATCAACTCAATTAGTTGGCGACGATTTATTTGTAACCAACGTTGATTTTTTATCTAAAGGAATTAAGATGGGCGTTGCTAATTCTATCTTAGTAAAAGTAAATCAAATAGGTACTTTAACAGAAACAATTAATGCTGTGCAAATGGCGCAAACAAATAGTTATACGTCTGTAATGAGCCACCGTAGCGGAGAAACAGAAGATACAACGATTGCAGATTTAGCAGTAGCTTTAAGCTGCGGTCAAATTAAAACGGGTTCAGCATCTCGTAGCGACCGGATAGCTAAGTACAACCAGTTATTACGTATCGAAGAGCAATTGGGTAATAACGCAAGATACTTAGGAAAAGACTTTAAGTTTATTGGAAAGTAATAAAATTAAGGTTTCAACAAACAACACATTAAAAAGGCTTAGTAATAATTTTACTAAGCCTTTTTAATTTTACACTATCAAAAAACTTCTGATACCATTAATCTTATAATTAAAGATTAAACAATTTTTCTCGTTCGGTAAATTCCATTTTTACATCTTGAGAACTCGTTTCAGTGATATGGATGATGTATCGTTGCACGGATTTAAAAACACGGTATTCAGGAACGCAAGGTGTATTAAGCTCAGTTAGCGCCCATTTTTTGATGTGTAATATATTATGATTGGGGCTGGTGGTTACAAAGTTCTGAATGTAATAAGGTAATTTTTTATAGGCATCGTCTGATATAATAAGCTTACAATCGTTCGTGTTACCTGAGTATAGTGAGCTTGATAAGTAAGAATCGTATTTATTTTGGAAACTAAAAAATGGGAAGATAAACATTAATGTAATTACTAAATAAAAACATAGGCCTTTAAATAAAATAGCAATATCAAAAAAACGTTCACGCTCAACGTTTGCAAATAATAATAAATTGAGGATAATCATAATGATATTCCATGGCCAAACAACGTAGTTATATGAATTTCCAAAAGGCCCCAATAACAATAAAATAAAAATATGCATTGCAATAACCATAGGTAAGATGATGTAGCGTGTGGGTTTGATAAGTAAACCTATGCCTATAGCCAATTCGATGTACGGAACAATTTTACCAAAATGAAGCGCTAGCTGCATTTGTCTAGTATTTAAGATCTGTTCTAAAGGGCTGATCATCCATGTATATGTATGTGTAATAAAATGTGAATTCATTTTTTGTAAGCCACTAAATATATAGATTAAGGCTACCAATACTTGCAACGAAATAAAAACCATAGTATAATTATTAGGTTCATCTACTCGTTGTTTGTAAAATAATAGAACCGCTAAGATTAACATATAATTAAAAAACCAAGGTTGTAACCGATTCTGATCATCTATACATAAATAAATGGAAAATAGAATAAGTAAAACGGTTGGTATTTTAGAATTTGAAATAAAAGCAAAAACAATTAGGGCAATTAATGCACCAAGATTGATATAATCATAAGGAGCTGGAATACCAGTGAAATCTATAAATAGGGGTGATTTAGGAAACCAACGTTGCCCTGCCCATAAATTGAAACTCAACACTACTGATATGAAAACACCAATGAGTATGGTTAATTTAATGAGTTGTAAACGTTGAGGTATGCGCATAGTATTCGCTGTCTATTAAGACTTCTTAAAAATAAAAAAAGAGATAGTACTATCTCTTTTAAAATGGGAATGTTATGCACAATTATTTTTTAGTATCAGGATATATAAATTAATCGTAATTAGTATTGTATCAATAATTGCTGTATTACAATTATTCCTCAAAAAAGTACCTCCCTTTTTTATCAATATTAACTTTAGGAAGCCAATGATGTTCTTCAAAATAATCGTAGGCTGGTTTTAAAGTATTCCAAAAAGCGACTTTACTTTTAGGATAGTTTGCTTCCAGCATTTTTAAATTAGCTTCCGTAAATTTGGTTGGAAAAATATCAATATAAATAGGATTGTTTCTGTTTTTTGCTTCTAAGCACAATACATATAATTCTTTAATTTTGTCGTTCGTCATAGGTAAACAACCAATAGTGACACAGTCACCATGCATCATAATGGCGCCACCTGCATTAGTGCCTTCTTTAAGTATCACATCGCTGGCATTTGGATAATTAATACGCATGCTCAAATAGTAATTACTTTTAGGGTTAAACAAATCAATTTGATAAAATCCCTCGGGTACTTGGCCGTCACCTTCCTTACGCTTAGGTCCTAAAGATCCACTGCTAGCGCAAATATCGTAAGTTTTAAATAACTTGTATTTAGTTTCTCCTTTGTTTTTCATCCAAACTTCTAAAACACCATCTTGTTTAAAGGCACGCATATAGATATCAAATTCATTCGGATTAATTTTAACTGTCTTTAATTCTGTTTGTAAAGGCCCCCATTTGGCATCATAAGCATCTTTTACCCGAGCGTTTTTGAGCTGACCCGTTTTAAAGGAGCTTGTTTTTACTTGAGCGTTACAATACAAGGGGAGTGTAACAACTAACAGGGCACTATGTATAACATTAATAATTCTCACAGATATAAGTATAAATTCTAATTAAATTTGAACATAAAATTAGTATTATAATTGACTATGTTATTTCTTAAATTGTTAAAAAACAAATATTTAATTGTGGTTATCGCACTTGGTATTTGGTTGTTATATTTTGATAAAAATGATTTATTTACTCAATTAGAGATGGTTAAGAGATGTAATAAACTCAAAGCTGAAAAGGAGTATTACGTTGCTGAAATAGAAAACAATAAAAAAGAAATTTACGAGCTGCAACATAATACCAAAAGTTTAGAAACCTTTGCTCGTGAAAAATATTACATGAAAAAAGACAATGAAGATGTCTTTGTTTTTGTAACTAAATAAAAATCTGTTTATCAGTAATTTAGATGATTTTATGAAGTGTTTTAATGAAATTTAGTGTGTAATCAATTCTGTTAATTTTTTGAAAATTGTTTTTTAACATTATTTAGTATTAGATTCGTTCCCTTAAAAAACACTAAAATCTATGAATTATTTATTTAAATTAACTCTTACGGCAGTCACTATTGTCGTTTCATCGCTCCAAATACAGGCTCAGACGAAGCGTGTAGGCGGAACTGTAAAAGATGCATCAAGTAAAGAAGCTCTATTTGGAGTTACTATTGGTGTGAAAAATTTACCGATATCATCTTTTACTGATGCTGATGGGCATTTCAGTATTGTTTTACCGGATTCAATCAAAAAGTTATCATTTAGAATGTTTGGTTATAAACCCAAAGATTATCCAGTAAGTGATAGCATGGTAATTACGTTATTTCCAGAAGCATTACAGATGGATGAGGCTGTTATTACTGCTAACGCAATTAAAAGAGAAAAGCGTAGTCTGGGTTATTCTACTCAACAAGTTAGTTCAGAAGATCTAACAAAAGGACAAAGCACCAACGTATTAAGCGCTTTACAAGGTAAAGTGTCTGGGGTTAATGTTACGTCAAGTACTGGTGGTGCAGGAACATCTAATCGAATTGTGTTACGTGGCGGTTCCTCCATTAGTGGGAATAATCAGGCACTAATTGTTGTAGATGGTATACCTGTAGATAATTCAAACTTTAGAACGGGAGACGATTTAAATAATCAAGTTGATTATGGTAATAGAGCAAATGATATTAATCCTGATGATATCGAAAATGTTTCAGTATTAAAAGGACCTGCCGCCGCAGCTTTATATGGCTCTCGTGCATCTAACGGCGCGATTATCATTACTACTAAACATGGAAGAAGTATGGTAAATGAGAATAAAAAAATGGATATTGTATTTACCACTGGGGTTACACTTTCGAGTGTATTAAAATTACCTACAACTCAAAGTTTATATGGCCAGGGTGATACGCATTTTACTCCTGATGACAGAAGGGAGAATTTCTCATGGGGATTACCATTTGATGGTCAGTACCGCCCTTGGGGTCAACAAATTAATGGACAACAGCAAGTGAAAAAATACGAAAATCAACCAGATAATATCAAAGATTTTTTTACAACAGGCATTCAGTATAACAATAACTTAGCTATCTCTGGAGGTAATGATAAATCAACATACTATCTATCTGCTAACGCTTTAAATAGTCAAGGTATTATTAAAACGACTGGTTATAATAAATACAGTATTCGTTTCAATGCTTCAACTGAGTTAAATAATAAATTTTCTTCATCCGTTTCGGCAAACTATTCTAGTATTAATAGTGATTTACCAGGTGGTGGTCAAGGAAATGGATCAATTTTTGAAAATTTAAT
>JANYGR010000531.1 GCA_025359355.1 Bacteroidota bacterium
AAAAGATAGCAGAAAGAATTTTTTATTTAAAAACCTTTTTACTATGTTTGGCGTCATTCTTAAAAAAATAGAAACTAACTAAAAAACAACAATCATGAGTAACAAAAAAACATCAGGCGGTTTTCCATTAATCGTTTCAGCTTTAGCAATCTTAATTTGCCTTGGTATAGGTATTACTGTTTACTTTCTTGTATTAGGTTCCCCTAGTAATTTTGATGCTGAAGGTGCCGAAAAAGGACATCCTCACAACTTCTTAGGGCAAATGTATAAAGGCGGACTAATTGTACCAATCTTATTAGGAACATTATTTACAGTTATTTGCTTTTTCTTTGAACGTTTTATTACTATACAAAAAGCAAATGGAAAAGGCCAAACAGATAAATTTGTTTCGAAAATAAAAGAATTAGTTGCAGCAAAAGATTTAGATGGCGCTATCGCTGCATGTGATATCCAACAAGGATCTTTAGGAAATGTTGTTCGTGAAGGTTTGGTAAAATACCAATTCGTTCAAAATGATCCAAACATGGACAAGGAATCTAAGGTAGCAGCTATCTCTAAAGCATTAGAAGAAGCCACTGCTTTAGAATTACCAATGTTATCTAAAAACCTAAGTGTTATTTCTACTTGCGCATCTATCGGTACCTTAGTTGGTTTGATTGGAACGGTTGTAGGTATGATTGGGGCATTTGCCGCATTATCAGCATCCGGAGCACCTGATACCTCAAAATTAGCAACTGGTATTTCTGAAGCCCTAATTAATACCTTAGTTGGTATCTTATCATCTGCTTTAGCGATTGTAGCATATAACTTCTTTTCAACAAGAGTAGATCAAATTACTTATGCAATGGATGAAGCTGGTTTTTCTATCATTCAAGAATTCCAATCATCTGGTAAATAATTCTTTTCAAATAAGAAAAGAAATAATAATTGTATCTTAATTAACAACTAAATATTAAAAGAAATGCCTAAGATAAGACCAGCAGCTCACGCTCCGTCGATAGATATGACGCCAATGGTGGATTTAGCCTTCTTGTTGGTTACCTTCTTTATGTTAACAGCATCATTTCGTATGGCAGAGCCTGTAATTGTAGATCCACCGTCATCTGTTTCTGATAAAACCTTGCCTGAGAATACCGTGTTAATTACTGTTGATAATGAAGGTCGTTCTTTTTTCGGTGTAGGTAATGCAGAAGCACGACGTAATACCTTAGCGAAAATGAGCGAAAAGTATAAAATAACATTTAGCGAAAAACAAATTCAGACATTTGAAGGCTTACCTAGTTTTGGTGTAGATATTAAAAACTTACCAAATTATTTAGATGCGAATGAGGCTAAACGTAAGGATTTTCAACCACAAAAAGGTGTTCCGTTAGATTCGATGAACAATCAATTAAGAGATTGGATTCAAATTTCCGCAACTGAGCTAAATGTCCTTTATACAAAAAATAAAGAAAAAGCTGAATTAGAGGGCAAGCCATTTATTGGCGAAAAGCCTCGCTATGCCATTAAAGCAGATAGTAAAGTGAAGTATATTTTTGTAAAAGATGTCTTTAAAACCTTTACAGATATGCAAATTTACACCTTCAACTTGATTACAGCGATGGAAGGCGGAACGAAAGTTGAAGCAGCAGCACATTAATAAACATTAAAAAAATAAAACATGGCAGAAATAGCAGAAAGTAGCGGCGGGCATGGTAAAGGCGGTAAGAAACGCGCCAAGAAACAAAGTACGCGTGTGGATATGACTCCAATGGTGGATTTAGCGTTCTTGTTATTAACGTTTTTCGTTTTAACAGCTACTTTTGCTAAACCAAAAAGTATGGAGTTAAGTTTGCCAGCTAAACCCCCAATCGGAAGTCCACCCCCTCCTCCAGTAAAAAAAGGAGTTACGTTTTTATTAACGAAGGATGATAAAATATTTTATTATGCAGGTGAATTTTACGAGGTTGGAAATTCGAAAGGAATGCCTCCAACTGATTTAAAAGAAACTAATTTTAGTTCTGAAGGCTTGCATAAGTTACTTATGGAGCAAAACCAATGGGCAAATGATGAAATTGAGAAACTAAGAACTCAAAACAAAGCGAAAACATTAGCAGACACTGCATTTAAACGCATGGCCGTTGATATTACTGCAAATACAAATGCAATAACTGCTTTGATAAAAACAGATGATAAGACAACTTACCGCAACGTAATTGATATGTTAGACGAATTAAAAATTTGTAATGTAGGCAAGCGAGTTTTAGGGGTTGAAATGATGCCTTCTGAGTATATACTTTTACAAGCAAAAATCAATTAATATGGTAGCAAATTGGAATAATGTATCCTCCGATAGCAGAAACAATATTGTTTTTGACGGAAGAAACCAAGAGTATGGCGCGTATGAAATACGTCGCAAATACAATTGGACTGTAACCATCGTACTTGCCTGTATGATTGGTGTTTTAGTGGCAGGAATGGGGTTGAAATTTGTCTTAGGTTTAAAAGGAACAGAAATTGAAAAGGAACCTGTTTTAGACATGACAGCAATTGACTTAACACCACCACCAGCAGACAAAAACGAACCACCGCCACCGCCGCCACCGCCGCCACCGCCAGTATTGGAAACGGTGAAGTTTGTACCACCAGTTATTAAGGATGATGCCGTGGAAACTGATCCTCCACCACCACAAGATAAATTAGTGGAATCAAACGTTAGTACAGTGACTCAAGAAGGTGATGGAGACGCTGTTGTTGTTCCCTCTGAAGGTGATGGAAAAGGTGTTGTTGAAGAAAAAGCACCTGAAATTTTTACAGTTGTAGAAGAGATGCCTGAATTTCCAGGTGGTGTAGGAGAAATGATGAAGTACTTTGGTAAAAACACACAATACCCACAAATGGCTAAAGAAGCTGGTTTAACAGGTAAGTGTTACTTAAACTTTGTAGTTGATCCTACAGGAAACATTACAAGTGCAAAAGTTGTAAAAGGCGTACCAGGTTGCCCTGAGTGTGATAAAGAAGCATTACGAGTAATTAAGTCTATGCCAAACTGGAAAGTTGGTAAACAAAATGGTAGAGCGGTGCCCGTTTTAATTAACGTACCATTTAACTTTACATTAAAATAAACTCATCTCATAAATTTAAAAATCCCTTTCTAAATGGAAGGGATTTTTTGTTTAACATCATTGCGAAATCAGTACTACCAGAGAATCTAAATTAAAATTAATGTGCAATAAAACATCTGCATTAATATTATAACACATTTATCATACGTTAGTAATGGTGCGGTTGGCTTTGGCGAAAGAGAGCGAAATCCTAGTTTTTCTGGTGGAGCTGAAGCGTGGAATGTGCGAAGAAAAACGGATTTGGTCTTTCGCCTTGACTTTTGTTTCTTTTGGTCAAGCAAAAGAAAAAAGAAAAATTGACTTTTTGAATGAACTCTAATTAAGGAAACATACACTTCATCGTTATAAAATAAAAAACAAATACAAATGAAAAAATCTCCAATAGAATTAATTAATCTAGCTTTTAGTAGCATGATGGTACTACTTACATTTACAGGTTTTTTTGTATTTCTATTTACCGATTTAATGTCGGATAGAGTATTTGGCAACAAGCGATATGTTTTAGCAATAGTGTTTTTAGCTTACGCTGTTTATCGCAGCTACCGCATGTATCAAGTGTTTAAACAAAAAGAATAAATTAATTCAGTATAAATTTTTCTTTTAATTCGCTCTCTGTTTTAATGAGATGAATAAACAATTTCAACTTAGGTTTTAAAATCTCTTCCTTATCTTTTAGAGTTGCTGCCTTGATGATATCATATTTTTCGGGTGATGACAGCTCAATAAGACGGGCGATAGCATAAATGGTAGCGCTATCAAATGCATCAATAGGAACAGTGTGTTGTTGCGAGTGCCATAAATATTCTTTCGTTAATTCCTGCAAAATATATGAAGGAGGGTTTATGAAATCATCTTCGTAATGTATAAGTCCTGCTCCATATAATTTGGGAGTAAGCACCTGCGAAAACTCTATTAACTTAAATACGCGTACTGCTTCAATGGCTATATCTAATTCGCCATTATCGTATCTTTTAATCACATTACTGATCTTTACTTCTACACCGTAATCTCCCACTGTTTTTTGGTATACGAACGGAATCCCGAAGTGCGCATCATTTTCCAAGCAATCTGAAATTAATTGCTTATAACGTTCTTCAAAAATATGAAGTGTTTTTGTTTCTCCCGGTAATAATACCATATTAAGAGGAAACATTGGGATGGTGAGTTGTTGCGTTGCCATTGTCTTTTATTTTAATGGGTTTATGTAACTCGGGGATTTACTATAAAGTTACAAATATCGTTTTTGATTATTTAAACAAATGATTGAAAGTAGGCAGTCAATGAGCAAATGCATAGGCTAAACAAATCAACCATTAGTTAGTTTATAAAAAAACATAAACGGTAAACATATCTGTAATAATAACGTTATTTTTATGTATCTAATAGTAACTAATATAATGAAAAAATATATCATCATTTTTAGCTTGTGCATAGCGTCTGTGTTTGCATTCAATTTTTCGCAAGATTATTTTGAAGTATCTAAAAATTTGGACGTGTTTAATACGCTTTATCGCGAATTAAATATCGCTTATGTTGATGAGACAAAACCTGGACAATTAATGAAAACAGGTATTGAAGCTATGTTAGCCTCACTCGATCCTTACACAAATTACTATGCTGAAAATGACATAGAAGATTACAAATACATGACAACTGGCGAATATGGCGGTATTGGTGCATTGATACAGGATGTAAATAATAAAATAACCATCACTGAGCCTTACGAAAAGTTTGCTGCTTATAACGCAGGGCTTCGAGCAGGGGATGAAATATTAGAAGTGAATGGAATGAATGTGACAACTAAAAAAACGGAAGACAT
>JANYGR010000007.1 GCA_025359355.1 Bacteroidota bacterium
AAAGGTGGTGGTATATCAAGTAATTTTTCGGCAGCTAACCAAATTATGGGAGCACGTCGTGGTACTGATTTTATTGAAAAAACAACTTGGACTTTAGCGATTTTACTATTAGTATTTAGTTTATTATCTGCGCCAAAAAAGATTGACCAGGCAGACACAACAGATACAGAAGGATCTATTACAAAGCAAAAAGCAAGTGGTGCAGTTGTTCCGGCTCCTGCAGCTCAACCAATGCAACAACCAAAATAATATATTTTAAAAGCATAAAAAAAGCAGAACATATTGTTCTGCTTTTTTTATGCTATAATTTTTAAATTAATTAGCTCTCATTTCTTATACACCCTAAGAACCTTCAACGGAAAATGTTTTTTTCAACAAAAAGAAAGATTTCATCTCCAAATTGTGGAAAATCATCTCGGAAAAAGTGCATAATTTTCGTAAATTTGCACCCTAACTAAAAACTAACATTTTTATTATGAATGAAATAGGATTAAAAGCACAAGATGCTTCCGTTGCCCAATTAGGCCTAGCTAACGTAGAGATGGCTTATTGGAATTTGCATCCTTCAGAACTTATAGAAGAAGTAATTGTTCGCGGACAAGGTTCATTAACTGATACTGGCGCTTTAGCCGTTGATACTGGTGAATTTACAGGTCGTTCGCCTAAAGATAAATTTGTTGTTTACGACGAAAACACGAAAGACAGTGTTTGGTGGGGTGATGTCAATAATCGCTTTGAAGCTGATAAGTTTGATGCGCTACATAACCGCATGTTAGCCTATTTAGGTAATAAAGAAGTTTGGATTAGAGATGCTTATGCTTGCGCAGATCCAACATACCGTATCAATATTCGTGTTGTAAATGAGTATGCTTGGAGTAATTTATTTTCATATAACTTATTTTTACGTCCTACAACTGAGGAAATTAAAACATTCAAACAAGAATGGGTAATTATTAACGCTCCAGGATTTAAAGCAGATCCTAAAATTGACGGGACTCGTCAACATAACTTTGCGATTATCAATTTCACTAAAAAAACAATTTTAATTGGTGGAACTGCCTATACAGGTGAAATTAAAAAATCTATTTTCGCTGTATTAAATTATATTTTACCTCACGAGAAAAAAGTATTATCAATGCATTGCTCTGCAAACATTGGTAAAGATGGCGATACTGCTATTTTCTTTGGTTTGTCAGGAACAGGAAAAACAACGTTGTCGGCTGATCCAAATCGTAAATTAATTGGTGATGACGAGCATGGTTGGGCTGATAAATCAGTATTTAACTTTGAAGGTGGTTGTTACGCGAAATGCGTTGATTTAACGGCAGAAAAAGAACCTCAAATTTTTTCAGCGATTAAATTTGGTTCTTTATTAGAAAATATCAATTACCACGAAGGAACAACAACTGTAAATTACGCCGATATTACTCGCACAGAAAATACACGTGTTAGTTATCCAGCTAATTACATTGATAATGCAGTAACTCCGGCAGTTGGGGATATACCTAAAAATATTTTCTTTTTAACTTGTGATGCATTTGGTGTATTGCCTCCAATATCTAAATTAACAACTGGACAAGCAATGTATAACTTTATTTCTGGTTATACTGCTAAAGTAGCAGGAACTGAAATGGGTATTACTGAGCCAACAACAACGTTTTCTGCATGTTTTGGTAAAGCATTTTTGCCTTTACACCCAACAAAATATGCTGAGTTACTAGGAGATAAATTAAAGAAAAACAATGTTAATGTTTGGTTATTGAATACTGGCTGGGTAGGCGGTGCTTACGGTGTTGGTAGTCGTATTAAATTATCTTACACACGTGCATTAATTACAGCAGCATTAAACGGTCAATTAGATAAAGTAGAATATGGCACAACTCCTTATTTTGGTTTAAAGTTCCCTAAATCTTGCCCTGATGTTCCAGCAGAAATATTAGAACCAAAAAATGCTTGGAAAGATAAAGAAGCATTTAATCAAACTTCACAAAATTTAGCAGGACAATTCTTGAAAAACTTTGAACAGTATGCTTCAGC
>JANYGR010000011.1 GCA_025359355.1 Bacteroidota bacterium
ATTGGTATTGTGGTTGATCAAATGCGTCACGATTATATTTACCGTTATTGGAACAAGTTCGGCAATGGAGGATTTAAGAAAATAATTACAGATGGTTATTTTTATAAAAATGCACATTTTAATTATGTGCATTTTTATAAAAATAATTACAGATGGTTATTTTCTTAAATCCTCCATTGCCGAACTTGTTCCAATAACGGTAAATATAATCGTGACGCATTTGATCAACCACAATACCAATTACCAGCTTTGGTTGTTTGAGTTCTGAAATACCTGCTGTTGGCTTTGTTTGAGCCATCACCGCATTTGTAATAAAAAGGAAAGCAATAATTTTTTTCATAGTAGCTAATTTATAATGTATTGAACGCAGATAACGCTGATTGTTATGATTGATTAAGATTTTATTTTTTAATATTTTCTGTGATTAAATTTAGGCTTGGCATCAGTAAGGCTTGAAAATTGCTCTTATACGAAGTCTGGACGCGGATTATACGAGCGTTATTTTTCAAATTTAACTAATTCAAACCATTCTTTTTCTTCTAATAGTTTCGGGAATAATTCATTTTTTTTATCTGTAAACAATATTACTAATTTATCAATACTCCTTAAATAACAATAGATGACAAATGGAAGTTTCATTTCTTTCTTTTTAGTAGAACCTTTAATCGATTTCCAAGAGATTGGAGTAATTTCCATAATATTGTCTTGAAATTCTAATTTATACTTAGTGTTTGAGCCATACATACCTTCAATCCAGTCTATATAAGTAATTGATAGAATATTCTGTTTAAATGACATAAGAAACATCTCTTCAGCTTTCTTTTTAGTTTTATCTTCTAATGACCACGCACTATTAGCAATTGATTTTCTAAAAACATTCTCATCTAACTTAATTTTTGTGCTTTGGGAATAAATATGTTCAAAAACTAAAAGGCCAAATAATAATATGAAGAATTGTCGTGTCATAATAATGCCTCCTAACTAACAAATTAATATCGTCAGTGTTCTAATTTAATTTTTATCCAATGTTTCAAACACCGAGTTATTACTCACAAATTCAGGGACGATATCTTTCATTTTGGCAACGATGCGTTTATTATCCTGTGAGTTAAACAGTGCTATTAATTCGTTAATGAATTGCGTTACCTCAGCAAATTCATACTCGCGTACTTTACCTACGAGTATTTGTTTATGATGCGTTGGCAACGTGTTTTCAGAGCTTGCTAATAATTCTTCGTATAATTTTTCGCCGGGACGTAAGCCTGTGTAAATAATTTTAATATCCGTATTTTCTTTTAGTCCAGAAAGCTTAATCATATTCCTTGCTAAATCAACAATCTTCACAGACTTACCCATATCAAATACAAAAATCTCGCCTCCTTTTCCCATACAGCCAGCCTCTAGCACTAACTGACAAGCCTCTGGAATAGTCATAAAAAAGCGTGTAATATCTGGATGCGTAATCGTTATTGGCCCACCCTGCTCTATTTGTTTTTTAAAACGTGGAATCACCGAACCGTTAGATCCTAATACATTTCCAAAGCGCGTAGTGATAAATTTGGTAGTTGAATTTTTACCTAAACTCTGTGTATAAATTTCAGCGATGCGTTTTGACGCGCCCATCACGTTTGTAGGATTAACAGCCTTGTCGGTAGATATCATCACAAATTTTTCAACATTATTTTCAACGGCCAAATCAGCCACAGTTTTAGTTCCTAAAATATTAGTGAGTATGGATTCTGATGGGTTATTTTCCATCATCGGTACATGCTTGTATGCAGCTGCATGAAACACAAGATGAGGTTTAAATGTTTTAAATACATGTTGTAAACGCTCTTTATTTCTCACATCACCAATAACTACTTCATGTTTAAACGACAACGATTTTTCATTAAACTCCAATTCAAGCTCGTGTAGCGGGCTTTCCGCCTGATCTAATAACACCAACATACGTGGATTAAATTTAGCACACTGCCTTGCTAACTCGCTACCAATAGACCCTGCGGCTCCTGTTATTAAAATAATTTTATCGTTCAGTTGTTCGTTAATTAAACCATTATCTAATTTAATAGGATCGCGCTCTAATAATTCTTCGATATTGATACTTTTAATTTGATTGAAACTTAACTCGCCATTGATCCATTTAGCTACTGGCGGTACATTTAACACACGTACACCATATTGCAAACACTCATCAATGATATTATTTTTTTTAGTAGGCGATAAATTTTGAATACTTAAAATAACAGACTCCACTTGATTATCTGTAATTAACTCATGTAATTTATCAGATGAAAAAATAAACACACCTTCTAAACTACGTCCTTTTTTCTTTTCGTCATCATCAATAAAACCAACTACTTTATAGCGAACGGCCGCATCTCTATCTAGCGTGCGCTTGGTAATAATACCGCTTTCGCCTGCACCATAAATAATAACATGCGTTTTTTCTTTTTCAGGATTTTTAGTTTCAAAGTAAATTGCTTTGATTGCTAAACGAGAGCTGATCATAACAAAAATAGTGACCAACGCGTCAATGATAATAACGGAATGTGGAATAATATAATGTCCTAAAATTAACTGGCGAGTAATGATGTTAATAAAATACAACATTAAACTACCCGCTAAGACTATGACGAAGATACGAGACGCATCCTTTGCGCCCGTATATCTCACAACGCCTTTGTAGGTTTTAGAAAAAACAAACGAAATAAGTCTTACTAATAAAACAATGGTATAAGCAATAGGAAAATTATCTAATTCGTTTTGTGGAATGGATTTAAAATTGAAACGCAAGAAAAAAGCAAGCGTTAACGAAAAAGCACAAATAGCAAGATCTATCAATAAGATAGTCCAGCGAGGTAAATTATATTTCCAAAAGTAATGAAGTATTTTGTGCATCGTTGTGAAAATAAAATTTTAGTCGATAGTTGCAATCACCTTCAACTCAATAGCAATAGGTGTTGGCAAGCAATTGATTTCAATGGTTGTACGGCAAGGAGGATTAACACTAAAATACTCTGCCCACAATTTATTGTATGTCTTAAAATCGTCTTTCATATTGGTTAAAAATACTTGCACATCCACTATTTTATCCCAGCTACTTCCAGAGTCTTCCAATATATATTTGATATTTCTAAATACCGAATGACACTGAGCTTCGATATCGTAAGACGTAATATTTCCTTGTTCGTCCAACTCTACACCTGGAATTTTTTTAGTGCCACGTTCACGTGGACCAACTCCCGATAAAAATAATAAATTACCTACACGACGCGCATGCGGATATAAACCTACTGGTTCTGGTGCTTTTGACGATTCAATTGATTCTTGGTTACTCATATTATTTATTAATTATTATGTAACTACTAAAGTTTTGTGCAATAATAGACTTTACCTTCACGTTTAGTCGACTTAAAATCATATTCTCTTAAAAATTCTCCTTTCTCATTATACTCTTTCCACTTACCTACCCAACGGTTATTTTTCCAAGTACCTTCTTCCTTCACACAACCATTTTCATAATATATAATTGCTCTACCATTTACTTTGCCCGATTCATAAATTAATTCACTTTTCAAATTTCCATTTAAATGATATTCTTTCCATGGTCCTACTTTTCTATTGTCATAATAATTTCCTTCTTCTACTAATTGATTAGGGAAATAAATTGTATCATTTCTCATTTTACCTGTAATTAGCCATTTACCTTGCTTTTTGCCAAGACTATCTAATACATTTATTTGAGCTTGTAACAAACAACAATCAAATATTAAAAATATAATTAAAATAAAAAATCTCATTTAAGGTATTACTTCTATTACTAAATTTTTATCATTCAACCCTACATTATCAACTTGTATTAATTTTTTTGTATCGTTATACACCGTGATCCATTTGGTTCGTGATTGACTCGCTGTTTTTTTATTCATGATAAAATCGCCCGAATCGTCAGTGTATGCTTGCGAAATAACAACCTCCGTACAATTAGCTCCGTTTTCCTTACACTGACTGTAATTCACTAAACAGCCTTTAACACCCTCTCCAGTTGCTTTATTGATCACTCTTCCGCTGATGTTCACGTTTTTAGTGTCGCAACTCCACATAAGAATGACGAAACTAATGATTGATACGATTCTTATTACCATTTTAATTTTATCCATTATTTAAAAGCGTTCCAACCTTGTGCCGTTATAGGGTGCGAAGTACCAGCTTTCGCTACTAAATTCACGCCACTACTTGCGGCAGTCATGTGACCGATGATTGTAAAGTCTGGTACATTTTTTACTTTTTCAAAATCTTCCATTGGTATGGTAAATAATAATTCATAATCTTCGCCACCACTCAACGTGCAAACCGTTGGATCTAAATCAAACTCACGCGCTCTATCAAATGTTTGTGGATCGATTGGAATTTTTTCTTCGTACAATTCGCAACCTACGTTGGATTGCTTACAAATATGAATAATCTCAGAAGCAAGACCATCACTCACATCAATCATACTCGTTGGTTTGATATTTAATTTTTTAAATAATTCGATGATGTCAACACGAGCTTCCGGTTTTAATTGACGTTCTAAAATATAATCGTTACCAACTAAATCAGGCTGTATGCTCGGATTATCTTTGTATACAAATTTTTCTCGTTCCAATATTTGTAAGCCCATATAAGCACCGCCTAAATCGCCACTTACACATAATAAATCTTTTTCTTTAGCGCCATTTCTGTATACAATATTTTCTGGTTCAGCTTCTCCAATTGCTGTAATACTAATAATTAAGCCACTTTTAGACGATGTTGTATCTCCACCAATTAAATCAACATTGTAATTTTTACAAGCAAATAACATTCCTGCATACAACTCTTCCAATGCCTCTAACGAAAAACGATTTGAGGCTGCAATACTCACCGTTACTTGTTTTGGTGTACCATTCATGGCACAAATATCCGATAGATTGACAGTGATTGCTTTGTATCCTAAGTGTTTTAAAGGCGCATACGACAAATCAAAATGCACACCTTCTACTAACATATCTGTTGATACCAAAGTTGATTTTGTGCCTTCATATTTAATAACAGCTGCATCATCACCAATACCTTTATGTGTTGATGTATTGTAAATTTCAACAAACTCCGTTAAATGTTTGATTAATTCAAATTCTCCAAGCTCTGTTAATTCTGTTCTACTATTATTTTCTATCATATCTTATTTTGTTTAATTGCACTAATTTATTTTATGATCTTTTTGTTCACCTTGTGAGTAATTCCCCTCCATTGGAGGGGTGTCCGTAGGACGGGGTGGTTTATTAACGCCAACGCTAAACTGTTCTATTATATATTTTTCTAATCCAATCATTGACAGCTCTACATTTTTTTTCATGTCAATATCTGTTATTCGATATACTTTTAAACCTAAGTTTTCTAAAAATTGTTGTCGCTCTTTATCGTAATCTTGTTTGTTATCATGGCTACTACCATCAATTTCAATTACTAACCCGAGTGTTTTTACATAAAAATCAACTACGTAATTTCCGATAATACGTTGTCTATCAAAATCAATTGCATGAAACTTACGTTTATGAACTTGTTGCCAAAATAAAACTTCTGATAAAATTCCTGCTTTTCGTTTATCTTTTAATAAAGGTTTTAATATAGGATTATAAGGTAAACTATATACAAAGTTTCGGTAGATGGGTTGGTAGTTTATGGTTGTGAGAATCTCCTTACCTTGCGGTATTACCTCTTTATTAACCACCCCGTCCTGCGGACACCCCTCCACTAGAGGAGAAGGTCGGGGGTCGTTATTCACATCATTATTTTCTATTTCAACAAACATTAAGCGATCAAATTATTTATTATTATTTTAGTTTAATACATACATTTTTAGGCTCGGTAAAGAAGTCCAATGCTTCAAAACCGCCTTCACGTCCAACACCAGACGATTTAACGCCACCAAACGGTGTACGAAGATCACGCAATAACCAACAGTTGATCCAAACAATTCCTGTGTGTAAATTCATTGCCACACGATTTGCTTTTGTAATGTCTTGTGTCC
>JANYGR010000019.1 GCA_025359355.1 Bacteroidota bacterium
TAAACAAACAATAATCACTTTCCATTTATTTTTTACAACCTCAAAACCCCACGACACTATTAATAAAAAGGGGATAAATAAAATTAAATTATAATCCCGCCTAATGATGGGTTTGTATATTATATCCACTAACAGAGGCAACACTAAGGTTAAAAGCAACCATAAAACAATCGTTGTTTTATTTAAATTTTGCGATGGTTTTGTTTTCAAAAAATAAATACTATAAACTACTACTAGCACTAAACAGATGATAAATAGTACAGGATCCTGTCCCAAAAAAATATATAAATGTGCGAAAACAATAAACGGAGAGCTGCTTTCATCCAGATACTCATTGCCACTTTTTACTAAATAAATAAATGTACTAAGTACCATGGCGATAATAAGGGCGATGCAAGCAAAGCTTACAAATGCCCATAATAAATTTGTTTTAGATAATTGCTTTTTGAAATAAAACAACAAAGCAATAATACCTTGACTAATAAAAATAAACGCAAAATAATAATGACACAATATAGCAAGGCTTGTAAATAAAACATAGCAAACAAGGCCAATTACAGAGACTTTTGGTTTTAAAAAATCTAAAAAAAAGTAAAACGATAATACAGAAAACAACAGTACTTCATTGTAAAATCTAGGAACGTTAGCGAGTGATATAAATGATAATGCAACCACAACCAAAAAAGCTGAAAATCGCGCCTCTGCTTCGCTGCTTTTTATTTTTTTTGACAAAGCATAAACCATAGGTATTAGAGCTATATTGAAAAAAAAGGAAAATGCTTTTCCTTTTAAAATACTAAACCCCACCAAAGAAAACCAACCTCTGTAAAAAATAAAATCAAATATAGGAAGCCCTCTTTCACAAATTGAAAGTAATTGATCGAAGGGCATAGAAGGATGGGAATAGTAAAAAAACTCAGACTCTTCAATCGATAAATTAATAGGATCCACACCTATGGCTCTAATAATAATAGCAAAAACACAAACTCCAATTAAATAATAAGTGTTGCTTATTTTTTTAAAGCGTTCATACGTTTGGCTTAGCAAATCCATACCAACACAAGTGTTTTTAAATTATTCATAATTTTAAAATTAAACTTTAAAACTACTAAAATTACGCAGATAAGATATCTAGGATAGTCAGCATTTCAGGATTTAATTCGTCAATATGTTTCACCGCATTTTTAAAAGGCGTATAGCATACTTTTTTATTAACGATGCCAATCATTTCATTGTTATGATTTTGTTGCAAAGCCTTAACTGCGTAATAACCCATTAAACTGGCATTTACACGCTCCATGCATGTTGGATTGCCTCCTCGTTGTATATGCCCTAAAATAGTTACCCTCACGTCAAACTCTGGACATTCGTTTTTGATTATTTTTGAAACTTCAAACGCACCTCCTGTTTCATCACCCTCGGCTACAATAACTATTTTACTTGACTTTGTTTTTCGCCATATTTTCTTTTTACTTAATAAGATTTCCAAATCGTTTTTTCGTTCTGGTATCAAAATAGCTTCAGCCCCACAAGCAATGGCAGATCTTAAAGCGATTAACCCCGCATCTCGTCCCATTACTTCAACCACAAAAATTCGATCATGGCTTTCGGCAGTATCTCTGATTTTATCAATAGCTTCGGTAACCGTATTAATAGCCGTATCATAACCAATGGTAAAGTCTGTACCAACCAAATCGTTGTCAATCGTGCCAGGACAGCCTACCGTTTTTACAGAATGGTATTTACTAAATTCGTTCGCTCCCTTAAAACTGCCGTCTCCACCAATAACAATAAACCCATCCAATTGATGTTTTTCAAAAGTTTGAGCAGCGTGTTTCATTCCCTCTTCTGTCATAAAACGCATACTACGAGCCGTTTTTAAAATCGTTCCTCCTCTATGAATAATATTTGCCACTTTTTCTGTGGTCATTGCTACAAAATCATTATCCATAATTCCTTCGTAGCCTCTATAAAAACCAACAACTTCAATGCCCTCAGCGCAAGCTGTCCTAACAATGGCCCTGATACACGCATTCATCCCCGAAGAATCTCCTCCCGAAGTGATTAACCCAATTTTTTTTACAGTACTTTGCATAATCTGTTAATTTGCTTTTAGATATGATCTAAGAATAACACTTTATTGAACTCTTTTGACAATTAAAGGTACTATTTTTAACTTAAATCACGATTTTAGTGACAATTTTCACTTTTTTGAGTGTCTAAAAAGCGAGTTTTTGTTTGCATTATTTTACTATATTTGCCCCCTAACTAACCACTACACAAATGATTTATCTTGATTTTGAAAAACCAATTCAGGAACTTGCAGAAGAATTAGAAAAACTTAAAAGCGTTGCTGAAAAAAGCAAAGTGGATATGAGTAGTTCTATTGCCGAGTTGGAAGCAAAAATACTATCTAAACGAGAAGAACTATTTTCTAATTTAACTCCTTGGCAACGTGTTCAAGTGAGTCGTCATCCCGAAAGACCCTATACACTTGCTTATATCGATGCTGTATCAAACAGTTCTTTTATTGAATTACACGGTGATAGAACCGTAGGTGATGATAAAGCCATGGTTGGCGGGTTTGGAGACGTTGATGGACAAACCGTTATGTTTATTGGTCAACAAAAAGGAATTAACACCAAGATGCGTCAAATTAGACGTTTTGGAATGGCTAATCCGGAAGGTTATCGTAAAGCATTGCGTTTAATGAAAATGGCAGAGAAATTTAACAAACCTATTGTTACTTTTATTGATACTCCCGGTGCTTACCCAGGATTAGAAGCTGAAGAGCGTGGACAAGGCGAAGCTATCGCTCGTAATTTGCTAGAAATGGCTCAATTAAAAGTACCAGTAATTTGCATCATTATTGGCGAAGGCGCTAGTGGTGGAGCTTTAGGCATTGGCATTGGCGATAAAGTATTAATGCTTGAAAACACTTGGTATTCGGTA
>JANYGR010000027.1 GCA_025359355.1 Bacteroidota bacterium
CCATCTTTTTTGATAATCACTGCATTACCAGGATTTAATTCTTTAACCAAACTAATATCTACATTAAATACAGTTTGGATGACAGGTCTTTCGCTTGCTACTACTACAACTTCATCATCTTGGTAAACATAAGCTGGACGGATACCTACAGGATCACGCAATACAAAAGCATCGCCATGCCCCATCATTCCTGCCATTACATAACCCCCATCCCAACGCTTACTACTTTCAATTAAAATAGATGCAACATCAATATTTTTTTGAATCTCTTTCGAGATCTCTAAATTAGTTAAACCCTTTTCTTTAAAAATTTTAAATAAACGGTCGTTTTCCTTATCCAGGAAATGACCAATTTTTTCCATCACAGTAATTGTATCTGCGCGCTCTGTAGGATGTTGTCCAAGTTCTACTAAATGCCCTAATAATTCATCAACGTTGGTTAAATTAAAATTACCCGCTACTAATAAATTACGTGCTTGCCAATTATTTTGTCGGCGAAATGGGTGACAGCTTTGCACGGTATTCCCTCCAAAGGTGCCATAACGCAAGTGTCCCATAATAAGTTCTCCCATAAAGGGAATGTTTTTTTTCTGCCACTCTATATCATTATATGCTTCTGGATTTTTATCTTTCGCATTAATATATAAATCATTTATTTTCGAAAAAATATCTTGAGTAGCTTTAGGTTCAACTGAACGTAAGCGATCAATGTATGGGAATCCAGCTTCTACATCTAATTTAACAGTAGCCACACCTGCACCATCTTGCCCACGATTAATCATCTTATCCATGAGTTGGTACATTTTATGCAAACCATATCGGCTACTACCGTATTTTTCTTTGTAAAAACTTAAAGGCTTTAATAATCTAATTAAAGCTACTCCACATTCATGTTGAATTATATCACTCATATTTTTAAGAAAGTGTAAAGTTACTATTTACTTAGCCGTTTTGCCAAAGGTTTTTAACTAAATATTAAATATGTTGGGAATCCTATAATTCATCTACAAAATCACTGATTTTATCAGGTTAATTTGTATATTTAAGTCTGAAATAAAGATAGTATGATATATAAAATTTTTACGATTATTTCTTTTTTAATTATTATAAATGCCTCATCGGCACAAGTGAAAATTAATGAATACTCAGCATCCAACTCAGGCACTTCTATTCTTGATAATCAGGGTAATAATTCTGATTGGATAGAATTATTTAATGCAAGTTCCAGTGCTATTAATGCTGGCGGTTGGACATTAAGTGATGATCCTGCTAATCCTACAAAATATACATTACCAGCTGGAACTAATGTTCCCGCAAATGGTTTTTTGAGAATTTGGTGCAGTGGTAAAGGCTCGCCTGCCAATGCTTCGGGGCATATACATACTAATTTTAAGCTAACTCAATGTAATAACGATTGGATTATTTTAATGAATGGTTCAACAATTATAGATTCCTTGCAATTAAAACGAACACAAGCCTTGCATTCGAGAGGGAGATTTCCTGATGGATCTGCTAATTGGAAAATATTTACAAGCCCTACATCTAATGCTTCTAATACATCTATTGCCTATGATGATTATGCACCTAAGCCACGATTAGCGCCTGGTGCTGGTTTTTACAGTAGTTCGCAAAGCATTACTATTACTGCAACTCCTGCCACAAGTTTAACCGTTTATTATACGATTAATGGTGATGAACCAACAACGGGCGCTACCGTTTATGCATCTGCGCCAATCAATGTTTCATCAACAACTGTTTTACGAGCTTATGCTGTAAGTAGTAATACCGCCATTTTACCAAGTTTTATGGAAACTAATACCTACTTCATTTCCGAAACAATTGATTCGAGATATGGCGTCGTTTCTATCAGTGGTGGCACGCCTTTAAATTCGCTCATGGGAGGTACGCAAAACAAACCAAATACTCATCTTGAATATTTTGAAAATGGATCTCAAAAAACAGAAGGTTACGGAACTGCTAATAAACATGGAAATGACTCGTGGGCTTATAACCAAAGAGGCATCGATGTACAAACTTTTGACGAGTATGGATATAATAATGCTTTTAAACATAAGTTTTTTACAGACGGACATATGGGGGCCAGTAACCGTAAGGATTTTCAACATATTATTTTAAAAGCAGCAGCATCTGATAATTATTCGTCATCTAATAATACAGGTAAACCATCTTGTCATATGCGTGATGCCTTTGTCCAAACCTACTCTTTCAAAAAAGGATTAGAGATTGATGGCCGTAGAAATAAACACACACTCGTATTTAAAAATGGGGCTTATTGGGGATTATACGAATTGCGCGAAGCCTTTGAGGGAGATTATACGGATTACTATTATCAACAGCCAAGTGATAGTATTGATAATTTAGCATACTGGGGGGGCTTACAAATACGCAATGGTAGCGATACAGGCTGGGTTAACTTATACAATTTTGTAATGGGAAATGCCATGACGAATGCAGCTAATTATAATTACGTGAATAGTAAACTTAATTTTAATAGCATTATTGATTACATGATTTATAACTCTTATGTAGTTAATTCTGATTTCATTAATTGGAATACAGCTTGGTGGAGAGGCAGAGCAACGCAGGGCACTAATAGAAAATGGAAATATTGGATGTGGGATATGGATAATGTATATGATCTTGGCGAAAATTATTCTGGCCTACCAACTACGGGTATGACATCGAGTCCGTGTGATTATACGAATGTATTTCAAAATGCTGGACCTGATAAAGGACATCCTGATATTTTAGAAAAACTCCTAACTAATCCTACATTCAAATCATTGTACGTTAATCGATATGCAGATTTAATCAATACGGCATTTAAATGTGATAGTATTTTAACGCATTTTTATTATTTCAAATCTATATTAACACCCGAAATGCCTCGTCAAATAGCTAAATGGGGAGGAACCATAGCCGAGTGGAATAAAAATATGGATACCTTAGAAAGTAAAATTCATCAACGTTGTGCATATATTGAGTCGCAAATTTCAAGTTGTTATAGTGTAACGGCACGACCATTAACCGTTGATGTTGATCCACCGGGAGCAGGTAGCGTTAAATTAAATTCAATTTGGTTAACTAATTACAAATGGTCGGGCACTTACTTTGCGCCTGTTACAATGACGTTTAAAGAAACAGTGATAGATACAGCACATTATGAATTTGATTATTGGGAATTTAAAAACCATACGCCATCACCTAATACCAAAGCGGATAGTGTGAGTATCACTTACACACAAAGTGATGACGTGATTGCGCATTTTATTGAAAAAACATCTGATGTTATTTTTCCAACTGCTTTTACACCCAATGGTGATGGGCGAAACGACATCTTGATGCCACTTGGTACAAAATACATTAAATCTTTATCTGTTGAAATATGGAATCGTTGGGGACAATTAGTATATAGCTCCACAGACCCTACGAAAGGTTGGGATGGTTATTTTCAAGGGACAGAAGCTCAAACAGGCGTATATGCCTACTTGATAAAATACACAACTTTAAAAGGTGATGATAAATACTCAAAAGGAAATATAACGCTCATTAGATAATATGAAAAAACTATTATATTTTTTAGTATTTTTTACTTCCATTGCTTCTGCACAAGATGTGCATTTTTCGCAAATACAAGAATCACCATTGTGGTTAAATCCTGCGAATGCCGGGTTTTTCAACGGGTATCTTAGAGCAGTAGCTAATTATAGAAATCAGTGGGCATCGATGGGAAGCCCTTATCAAACCATGTCACTATCCGTTGATGGTTCTGCATTAAAAACAGCCAAGAAAAAAGCGTATTTAGGTTTGGGATTATTTGTGTTTAATGATAAAGCAGGTGTAGCTAAAATTGGAACAACACAAGTGCAATTTCATTTGAATGTTATTTTAAAAACAAGTAGAAAAAGTCGCATGGCTGGCGGTATTAATTTAGGATATAATCAAAACTCAGCCAATTATGCAGCACTTACTTATGGCAATCAGTATACAGGTAAAGACATTGATAAAAACATTGCTAGCGGAGAAACCGTTAATTACAGGTCTTTTGTAAATATGGATGTTGGTGCTGGTATTAATTACGAATACTCTTCTGCTAATGTGGATATGGTTCGCGACGACATTTTCAGCATTAAATTTGGCGCAGCAGTTCATCATATTAACCAACCGACTCAAAAATTTAGTTCAGGCTCTACATATCAATTACCGATGCGATTCGTAGGCAATGTGCAAGCTCGTATTGATTTTAAAGACACAAAAATTTCCTTACTACCAAGTTTAATTTATTTGCGACAAGGAACTGCACAAGAAATTAATATAGGTGCGCATATTCGATACCGTTTTAAAAACAACACAAAAATAACGGGTGCTAAAACAGAAACAGGCCTAAACATTGGTGTATACTACCGCGTAAATGATGCCATTATTCCACAGGTTAATTTGGATATGGGAAAATATGCCATTGGATTGTCGTATGATATAAACGTAAGTAAATACACACAAGTAAGTCGATCGCAAGGAGGTTTTGAAATTTATTTAAAATTCATGACACTGGATAATGCCCTGTTTAAAAGGAGACGCGAGCATGGCTTAAATTAATGAATGTTATTTTAAGGATTCATTCTATTAAATGCGTTTTTTAAATCTTCAGGAGTAGCTTTAACCATTGCTTCACTAAAACCAAACGTTAATTCGTTACTTCCATTTTTTAATTGTTCAAAAATAGATTCGATAAAATCACTAACTGGTGGGGCTGCATCATGTAAGCCTTTTCCGCCAAGGTCGGTATTAAGTGCTGGCGGAATAATTTCAATAACTTCAATGTTTTTCGATTTCAATAAGTGCCTTAACGACAAAGTAAATGAATGAAAGAATGCTTTAGTAGCAGAATATACAGGCGTTTTAGTTAATGGCACAAACGACAATCCAGATGTCACATTTACGATTGTTTTTAATGAAGGCAAATTCATAAATAACGATGTTAAATGAAGAGGCGCTTCGATATTCGTTGCTATTTCATCTTTAGCGCGTTTAAAAAAATTATCATCTGAAACGCCCATCCATTGCTGAATGCCGGCATTGTTGATTAAAACAGTTAAGTCGTTATGGTTATTTGAAATCCATTGATACAATTCTTCTCTTTCTGTATCAATAGATAAATCACACTGTTTGGCAATTACTGAAGGGAATTTAGCAACTACTTCTTGCAATGCAGATTCTCTTCTGCCACAAATAATGACGGTATTATTTTCTTTTATAAATCGTTCAGTTAGTCCTAAACCAATGCCTGTTGCACCACCTGTAATAAGTATTTTATTGTTTGAAATGTTCATGGGTTATTGGAATTATTTTTTATCTATCAAATTGTTTCATATCAATTGTAAATAAATGATAATTATATTTAAACGATCATATAGCTTCGACAACTAATGATTTTCAATCACCTTCGGTACTTTAAAATAATCCGAATCTTTTTTAGGAGCATTTTTCAACGCTTCTTTTTGAGTTAGAGTTTGTTTAGGCTCGTCTTCACGTAATACATTACGCTCGTCTGTCATGTAAATTAATGGCTCTACATCAGTAGTATCCATTTCATTTAATTTATCTACAAAAGCCAACATACGATTCATGTCGTTTAATATTTCTACTTTACCTTCTTCGTTAAATTCTAAACGCGCTAAATGCGCCACTTCCTCAACGGTTTTGATGTCAATTTTTTGTGCCATAATAATTATTTAAAGTATCGTTAATTAATGTATAAACTTTTTCTCTGAGTTCGTTCACGTTATTGTCTGTTAATCCTTTGGTATCAATAGGTTCTAGTATCACAGTTTTTGCTAATCCAGGCCTACCATTACTTTTAAAATAACCACCATTTTGTAACAGTTGCCAATTATTCAAATTAACAATAGGAACAATGGGAACTTGCTTATCAATGGCTAATTTAAAAGGTCCGTTTTTAAACGGTTTTAATTTACCAGTTTCGGAAATAGTACCCTCGGGATAAATAATCATACTTCGTCCTTTATCAATTTCTTGTCCTGCTCTAATAAAGGCTCTGTGCGAATCCATACGACTCTTTCTGTTCACGGTAATATCCATTCCTTGAAAAAATATTTTAAATAAGGGGACTTTTATTAATTCGGCCTTAGCCATATATAACGCTAAATGATCAATATATAAAGTACTTAATATAATATCTAAATAAGATGTGTGATTGCCAACAAACACACAGGGTTGAGGCATTTTTTTTGATGTTGATTTGTAAATTAAAATAGGAATAACTCCCGATCCATAAGCAATACATCGAGTCCAAACTCGTTTAACTTTAAAAGCTGTTTCTAGTTTTTGAAATTTGATAGTGAAATAAAAAAACGGATATAGTAAAATAAAGGAACTAGAAAACACTAAGAAAAACCAGGTTTTCCAGATAGTAGCTAATATGCGCTTAATAATTACCACGGGGCAAAGATAACATTTTTACCTATTGTATAGAAGACTGTATCTTTTACTAAATTACTCGGTTTTTAAGTTAAAAAAATATGTATTTTTACCCAACAACTAACAATTATTTTGCAAACCCCCATCGACATAACCCTTACTAATGCTGGAAAAAAATTTGGTAAAGAGTGGATTTTCCGACAGGTAACATTGGATATTAAGCAGGGCGAAAAAGTAGTTATTTTAGGTTTAAATGGTTCGGGTAAATCTACCCTATTGCAAGCGCTTACAGGGTATTTAAGTTTAAATGAAGGTAATCTCAATTATCAACATAACTCCAAAACCATTGATATAGAAGAGTTTTATCGCTATCAAAGTTTAGCCTCACCTTATTTGGAACTCATAGAAGATTTTACATTACACGAATTAATTGAGCATGTGGCTATATATAAACCCTTTTTAAATCAATTAAACATTGCTCAAGTTATTGAATTATCAGGTCTTTCGACGCACAAAGATAAATACATAAAATTATTTTCGAGTGGCATGAAACAGCGGTTGAAATTGACATTAGCCATTTTGGCTGATATGCCAATTTTATTTTTAGATGAACCTACTACCAATTTAGATGCTACTGTTATTAGCTGGTATCAAAGGCTTATAACAGATTACGCCTCTGAAAAAACTATTATTGTTTGTTCCAATTCTATCAAGGAAGAATATGCTTTTTGTGAGCGTATCATTACTATGGAAGACTTTAAGCTGTTAAAATGATAGTATTTTACAGGAATTTATTTACATTCGTTACAAAATTAACAACCACATGATTCAATTAAAAAATGTATTGCCAATAGCTTTAGCTTTTGCCGTGATTAATTCATCTGCTCAAACTAAAAAGCCAGTTACTACTACACCTAAAAGCTCAGAAACAGCTGTAAAAGAGGGTTCAAAAACACCTTCTCTAAATTTTGAATACGCCTTAAACGATCCTTTTAAAGCTCGTATATATACGCTAAAAAATGGATTAAAAGTTTATATGACCGTGTATAAAAATGCGCCTCGTATACAAACTTACATTGCCGTGAAGGCAGGAAGTAAAAATGATCCTTCTACAGCTACTGGATTAGCACATTACTTAGAGCACATGGTGTTTAAGGGTACTGATAAATTTGGATCGAAAGATTTTGCAAAAGAGTCTGCTGAAATTACAAAAATCGAAGATTTATATGAAGTATATCGTGGTACAAAAGATGAAGCTGCACGAAAAAAAATCTATCATCAAATTGATAGTATCTCTGGAGTAGCTGCAAAATATGCCATTGCTAACGAATATGATAAAATGCTTGCAGGTATTGGCGGACAAGGCACTAATGCATACACCTCTTTCGATCAAACAGTTTATGTAAATGATATTCCTTCTAATCAATTAGAAAATTGGCTAACAATTGAATCTGAGCGTTACCGCAAACCAATATTACGTTTGTTCCATACAGAACTAGAAGCTGTTTACGAAGAAAAAAATAGAGGTTTAGATAATGATAATAGTAAACTATGGGAAGCTGTTTTTGAAGGCTTATTTATAAAACACACTTATGGAACTCAAACAACCATCGGTACTATCGACCATTTAAAAAATCCGTCGATGAAAGAAATTATGAAATATTTCAACGCAAATTATGTTCCTAATAATATGGCAATTTGTTTAAGTGGAGATTTCGATCCAGATGCAACAATTAAATTAATTGAGAAAAAATTTGGATCAATGTCTGTAAAACCAGTTACACCTTATGTTTACGAGAAAGAAGCTCCAATTACACAAAAAGTAAAAAAAGAAATTATAGGCCCTGATGCTTCAAACTTAGCTATGGCTTGGCGCTTTGAAGGCGCAGGTTCTAAAGATGCAGATATGATAACCCTAATTAATTTATTATTGAGTAACGGTAGAGCCGGGTTATTAGACTTAAACTTAAATCAACAACAAAAAGTGCTAAGCAGCGGTGGTTATGCTTATGTATTAAAAGATTATAGTACTCATATTTTATTTGCTGAGCCTAAAGAAGGACAGACTTTAGAAGAAGCAGAAAAATTATTATTAGAACAATTAGATTTACTTAAAAAAGGAAATTTTCCTGACTGGTTGATGAGTGCAGTTATTACAGATATGAAACTGCAAAAAACTAAAGAACTTGAAAACAATCAATCGCGTGCATCTGTAATGGTTGATGCCTTTGTTAATGATACCAAATGGCAATATGTAGTTAATACCATTGATCGATTATCAAAAATTACCAAACAAGAAGTCATGGATTTTGTGAACGCGAGCTACAGCGATAATAATTATGTTGTCGTTTACAAAAGAGTTGGTGAAGATAAAAACATTCAGAAAGTAGAAAAGCCCCAAATTACGCCTGTAGAAGTTAATCGCGACGATCAATCTCCTTTTGTAAAATCGGTATTAACACATTCGGCTGCTGTTATTCAACCTAAATTTATTGATTACGAAAAGGACATCATGAAAACAACTATCAATGGCAATGTTCCTGTCCTATATAGTCAAAATACAGAAAATCAATTATTCGATTTATATTATGCTTTTGATATGGGCACTAACAATGATAAGATGTTACCTATTGCTATAGATTACATTCCATATTTAGGAACATCTAAAATGAAACCTGCCGAAGTGCAACAAGAGTTTTATAAATTAGGTTGCTCGTTTAATGTATTTAATTCCGATAATCAAACATGGGTGAGCCTTTCG
>JANYGR010000070.1 GCA_025359355.1 Bacteroidota bacterium
TGCTTCAGCAACTACGTATTCAAATGTAGCTTCTTTTGGAACATTTTTATCCCCAAACTTTAACTCAAGTCCTTTAAGCGGAAACACTTGTTTTTTATCCGCTCCTGCTTCTAATTATAAAAAAATTAAAGTGCCCCTTACCCAAGCTGATTCTGCTACACTTAATCAAACCTCTTATTTACCAGTAGTAGTAAATGGAATAACAGGATTAATGCTTTCAGGTAGTAATAAAGTGAGCGTAGCATATTCTTTTATATCTGGAGCACCAACAACAACATCTACAGTATTTTATGCAGCCGGAACTCCAGTAAATCCGCAAACATCTAACGGTTTTGCTGGACTTTGTTATTCGCAAAAATTTCCTGCTATTTCTAATTATGCGTCTATACAAAATTATTTTAATGATCCTATAAAGGGAAAGAATATTGGTATTGATTTAAGCTCCAAAGCTAGATACGGTATTACACCTTCGACAAAAATGTTTGCAAATTTTTATACTTCTTATTGGGTTGACTTGTCGATACATGGAGTTTCTTCTGTTGGTATCAATGAATTAGAAGCTAACGGTGCTACGTTAGGTCAAAATGTTCCTAATCCGTTCGATGGTGAGTCTACAATTACTTACCAATTAGCTAAAGATGTTAGCTCAGTTGTATTTACTGTAACTGATGTAATGGGTCGTGTTATTTCTTCTGAAAAAGCTGCTACAAGCACTGGATCTCACTCTATTAAATTAGGTTCTTATGCTGCAGGTGTATATTACTACACATTAAACGTAGATGGTAAAACTTCTACTAAAAAAATGATCGCACAATAATCATCAAATCTATTCTAAAAAGCCCTATTCGTATAAACGAATGGGGCTTTTTTTATTAAAAGTACAATATGTTTTTCCAAGCAAAGCAATCTTCACCCTTAAGTCAAACACTAAAGATTTACTGTGCTTTAAATGAGTATGAATAGAAACAAACTAATTTGTATGATGATGTAATTTGTATAAAAACAAGGTAACGCAGTATATAGTCAAAACAATAAATAGAATCGTCAATTTGTTCAACGATTTTTTTTAATAGTTTGATACACTTAGTATCGTCCGACTCTACTTTCCAATTATAAAGTAAAGAATATCAATAGATTCCCTTCGTAATGAGGCATAAAATTCCCCAGAGCATTAACAGAAACATTGCGGTAATAGTTGTAAATACGAGTATTAATAAGAGAAATAATTAACCATATAAATACCCATGTGCCATAAAATATAGTACTCGAGCTTAATAGGAATTCGGAAATTCTTTCCAACAAAATAACTGAGAAAATTAATCTTAATCGTCAGTTGGATCCGGAGCTTTTTTAGCCGCCGCTTTTTTGGCCTTAATTTTTTTTGGCCAAAGCACATTGATTAATTCATTATGTACAGTAACCATGGATGAACTAATACCGTTGATAATCGTAACATCTTTGTTAGAGTTATTTTTCCAAGTACGTTTTACTTCTTCGTAAGTACCATCTTCTAAAATAATATAACAACGTAACAATTTGTGGCCACTTACTTCAGCTTTTCCACTAAAACAATTCGCTTTTGCTCCGGTACGAGATGTAATAATAACATCTGTATATACGCCATCAGCAACTTCTTCAGCGCCTCTTTCGTCAAATTTAACCGACCATTTATTATAGCAATTAAGTTCGCGAGGTTCGTCGGTTTGCGATTGCAATTGTAAAGTAGAAATGGTAATTGCAGATGCAATAAGTATAGATTTAATCATACGTGCTATTATTATAAAAGATAAATATAATTAATTGAACCTAAAAAGCAAAATTAGATTAGGCTTTTTGTTTAAAGGAATTGATCGCGTTTTTTGTAAATTCAGACAATACTAAAGCCCCGCTCATGCCAGCTCTTTCAAGCAATAAGGTGTCCCAATTTTCTGTTCCTTCCCACATTATCTTTTTTAATAAAGCCATTGCTTCTGGATTGCTATTAGCTAATTTAAGAGCAAGTGTATTAATTGCGGAGTCCATTTCTTCAACTGTTTCAAACAAATCAGCGTATAGGCCTTTTTCTTTAGCCCAAAGAGCTGTTTGCCATTCGGTAGCATTAATGGTTAGTTGACAAAATGCTGAAGTTCCAACTTTACGTTCAACGGCTGGACCAACAACAAATGGACCTATACCAACTGCTAATTCGCTCAATTTGATAGCTGCACTATTTACAGCAAAGGTATAATCTGCACTTGATGCAATGCCTACACCACCACCAACGGCTTTACCTTGTACTCGAGCTAATATAAATTTAGGAGCTTGGCGCATGGCATTAATCACCATCGCAAAACCCGAAAAGAATTTTTTGCCAGTTTCTAAATCATTAATTGCAATTAATTCATCAAAGCTTGCGCCTGCACAAAATGATTTTTCCCCCTCGCTTTTTAAGATGATCACTTTTGCACTGGCGTCATTACCCATTGTAGTGATGTCTTGCGCTAATTGTCGTAATAAAGCGCCTGGCATGCTATTACTTTGTGGGTGAAAAAAAGTAATGGTTCCTATGCCATTTTTAATATCTGATTTTATGTAACCTTCCATGTAAATTTAGTTTTTTCAAAAATAATCATTTTTTTAGATTTTGCTGATAATTCCGTATTCGTTCAAAATGCTCAATGATGAGGCAATTGACCATTTAATTTTTGTCGCTTCCCATATCCTTTAATAAACTTTTTGAAAATAAAAAGATGGCTATAGCGCCTATAGCTAAGCAGATCCATAAAAACTGTTTAGTTTCAAAAAACGATGCTTCTTTTTTAAGTTCAACAGGTGTTGTGTTTTTTAGTTCTGTCATCGGGCTAATTGAAGCTTCCGGCAATAATTGCGGAACTTGTGATACAAAATTGATGAGGTCATATTCTGGTGTTTTTAGTAGCTCATTCCCACACATTAACATATACGTATGGTTTGCTTTAAAATCACATATTAAATATGACGCTAATTGTTTACAGGCAATCGATTCAATTTCTAAAGAAGGATTGTCGTTGTTATATATTTCAATAAATAATTCTTTTTCTAACAAAGGCGGAATATCAATAAACAAAGGTTTGTCAGAGCTTAAATCAAATTCGTATAGGGTTTCTTTATACGACTCTGCTTTCTTTTTTACAATATGAGTTCGTGTAGTATATATTATCCCATGTCGTTTATATAAGCGAGGCTCTTTGATTTTAAAGTCGATGCGATTTATTTGTTGGTTATTTGTAAACGATAATTTGATAAGAGTAGTTTTAGTTTTCGCATCCTCTGTAATTGTTTTTGCAAATAGTAAATCATTTAGTTTACCAGCAATTACTGAGTTTTTAAAGCATCCTGCCGAATTTATTTTTAAAGGTTGTGAGTGCCAATCTTCAACTAATAATCTATAATACATGTAATTAGTTAATGGAAAATAAATGCATTTATATTGATTGGTATACACGTCATTGTAAGCTAAACTTAATTCTTGTTTTTCGCTCACACTATACCATTGTTTTAAATCATCGCTTCCTTCGATGGCACAATATTTATAGGCATCGGAGTTGTTGATGTTAAAGGCAATATTGCTAATAGATTCTTTAGAGGCATTTTTAATAATAACTTCTGTGTAAGCAAACGTTGAATGCCAATTTAAATGAATAGTAGAATTTGCATTGAAATGTTTTTGCGAAACAATTTCATATTCTTTAAAATCCGATTTCGATTTTAGTAAAGGCTCACTTAATACAACATAAGGCACTTCTTTTTTTGCAGAATCATAAACGCGTATATCATGAAAATTAGGACTCATGTATTGTTTATAGTTTGGATTAAGCGAAACCTTGTACAGCCCTTTATGTTGGTCGGTCTTTATAATTGCCTGATGCGTATATCTTTGGGCCAATGATGAAAAAGAGAAAGCGATTATTATTAAAAAGCATATACTCTGTTTAGTTAATTTATGATTCATGTTCGTCTGTTGTTTTTTTATTAATACCATCATCAATTAATAAGGCTTTTATTTTTTGATACATAAAAGAAATAATTAATAATACGACGCCTAGAATAATGAACGCTACGATTTTTCCTGCTTCCGAGGCGTCTTTGATATCGTAAGTAAATAGTTTTATTAATGTGATGCCTAATAAAACTAGAGCAACTACGCGTAATGTTTTGTTTTGTTTTTTCATTCCAAAGAACAAAAATACAAAGGCTAATAGTCCCCATAAAATAGGGAAGCCTATTTGAATGGTGTGTGTTTTTACGCTTTCATATTGCTGCATTTGAAACGACTCAATTTCTAATGAATGTTCTTTTACGCTACTAAGGGTAAATTGAAAAACGTGAAGCACTAACTCTAAACTTGATACATACACTATAGCAATTGCCACCAAAATAGTATTAAGAACAGGACTAAAAGCAATAGGCGTCTTTGGTATTTGAATAACCTTATACATACTGTAAATCATATATACAACACAAGCAAGAGACACGTAATGGAAAATAAATCCAACATAGCCACGATCAGGAACTAACATGGCATCTTTAAAATCACCAATTGGAAAAACAGCAAATATTAAAACAAATAAGACTACGTTTATAAAATTAAAAATGTAATTTGTAATCAATATATTATTTGACTGTTGTTTTACTATAATCATATTTAAGATAGAGAAAAATAATAAATGATAGGATCCAACAATAATAGCGATGGTTAAACCAAACACAATGTGTTGATTCAATTGATAAATGACCTCGAACAACCCTGTAAAATATAGTAAAGCAACAAATCCTATTTTTAAGACCGCACTATAGTTTTTTGGATTAAACACCATGCCAAAATACTTAACAGGTTCTGTTTCTTTTCTTAATAAAAGTACAATGACCAATAAAGAGAGGGACGACACGAGGCCTGTTATAAATGCTTTGTTTAACATAATGTTTATTGACTCTTCGTGATACCAAGTGTAAACATGTGCCCAATCCATTAATAAACTAAAGAACATTAAAATAGTGATAATCACTGATACAAAGCGATATAATGCGATTTGCGATTTTTGTGCTAACCATATTAATAGCACTGCTTCAAGTGCCCAAAATAATGTGATGTAATTTCCGTGTAACTGTATAGGTGCCGCTAATGTTACAAACGTAAGCGTTAAGCCAATCATTAAATACACAAGTTTGATATCTGCTTTTAATTTTTTGTATAATAACCAAGAACACATAAAATTGAATCCTGCTAAAACCACACTAAATGCACCTTGTAGCTCTGGATGATAATTTTTTAATATTTGCATTCCGAACCCAAAAAACAAAAAGGTATTACTAATCAACAATGATAGGTCGAGGACTTTAAAAGGTTTTCTTTCTTTAATATTATTGATGATATTCATTAACATAAATACAACATAAAAAATGGTTGCAAATATAAATGCGCCTTTGTATGGGGCATTATCAATATACATAACCTTTGATTGAAGCCAAATAGAATATAACAACCAAGTGAAACAATAGGTCATTATATTAATCACATTCCATTTTCTGAGATATGCTAACACAAGCATGCCGCAATCTAATATTAATAAGTATGTAAATAATACTTGATAATTTCCTTCACCTGTACTTAACATAAAAGGCGTAGCAAAACCGCCTATGATCGAAAGTGCTGCTAACTCTTGTCTATCATATATAATTGAAATAAATACAGAGAAGCTTGTAATCAACAGCATAATAATAAAGGCAGTCGTTTGTCCAAAGATATGATACTGATGAAAGGCGATGCCAATGGTAAAATAAAAAATGGCGATACCACCTGCAACAAGTACAGAACTAAAGGCTTTAAAGTTTTTGCGTAAGCGATGAGCAAAGCCTAAAACAATGCCTCCACATAAAACACCAATGCCAACGCGAGCTATTTCATTGATCCATTCTTTATCAATGGCATACTTCACAAAAAAAGCAATGCCTATTACTAAAATAGCAATACCAATTTTGCTTACTAAATTTTCACCAATAAATTTTTCTAAATCGGGATTATTTTTTCTAAATTTATCATACCAACTTTCTTTCGGAACATACGGTTTAATAGTAGTTTGCGATGATTTGTTAAATGATTCTTCTTGAATTTGTAACTCTGTTTCTGTAAATATATACTCTACACTTTCTGTTTTATGTTCGATGATAGAAACGTTTTCTTTTTCTACTTCTTTAATCGGTGAGTTTTGATCTGTATGAGGTATGCTTTTTTCCTGAGAAGATTGAGGTGTGGGCACTTTAACTTCTTCAGTTCTTATTTCTGTTTTTTGCGTAACAGTTTGTTGCGATTGATTAAATTGAAGGTTTTTCAAATAATTTTCTATACCCTGTAGTTTCTGCTCTATACGAGCCATCTTACTATTTTTAGCCGAATTAAAAATTACTACTAAAAGAATAAGTACTAATAATAAAAATATTTCCATATGTTAAATAATTATTGTTATTTAAATGTACGATTTAAATGAATTAAATAAAATGTAAATTTATAACATGAACACACCTATTCTTTGGATTGAAATCCCTGTAGCCGATATACATAGAGCTATTAAGTTTTATGAAAACGTATTAAACACAGAATTAGAACTTACAACGTTGTTTGAAACACAAATGGCATTGTTTAAAAAAGAAGTGTTTGGTATGAAAGGATCCTTGATTCAAACAGAAAACTATAGTGGTAGTAATGGAATTAAGCCCATAGTGTTTGTTGATGTCATGCTTGATGCGATTGAAAACGTGACCAATTATGGTGGTAAGGTTATTAAGGAGCCAACCTTATTGCGTCAAAAGAATAAAAATGGTGATGTTATTATTGGTACTAATTTAATAGACGGACAAGTTGGGTATTATGCCGAAATACTGGACAGTGAGGGCAACCACTTGTATTTATATAGTCATAGTTAATACTTCACATAATTTATTTCGTTGATGTAAATTCTATCGTACCAAGAGAATTCATTAAACTCAACATTGCTTTTTCTATATCTTGATAGCTTAATTCTTCGGGGGTTAAGCAAATAAACATAATATCTAGTTTATGTGTTTTTACCAAATCATATAGCGTTTGTTTATGTAATCGATATACTTCGCGCATACGACGTTTAATGACATTGCGTTTATTAGCGCGTTTGTGCTTCTTTTTGGGAACTACAAACATAGCTCTAATAGGAAAAGGACTTTCAAACTCAGAAAGATTATACATTAATTTAAATGGAAATTGTGTTTTGCCTTTACCGTTAGCAAACAAATCATCGATAGCTTTTTTGCTACATAATCGTTCTATTTTAGTAAAAGTAAACACAAGCGATGGTTTATCGCTTGTTAGATTCTTTCATATAATCATCTAAAGCGCCTGACATACTTGGGTTTTTAGGATTAGGCGCATAAATATCTAAACGGTAGCCGTTATTTTTTAATGCATTAGCAGTTGCTGCTCCAAAACAAGCAATACGTGTATTGCCTTGCTTGAAATTTGGAAAATTAAATTTTAAAGAAGCAATACCTGCCGGCGTAAAAAAGGCTAAGACGTCATAGTCATTCAAATTTTTAATGTCTGATAAATCTGCACTTACTGTGCGATACATGACAGCTTTAGTATATTTAATATTAATAACATCTAAGAACTCACAAATTTTTTCTTTGTGTACATCAGCAGCTGGTAATAAAAATTTCTCTTCACGGTTTTTTCTGATAACATCTACTAAATCTTGTATCGTTTGGTGTCCAAAGAAAATTTTACGTTTACGGTACTGTATATATTTTTGAAGATAATAAGCTGTTGCTTCATTAATACAAAAATATTTCATGGATTCTGGAACCGTAACACGCATTTCGTTACACATTCTAAAATAATGGTCAACGGCCATACGGCTGGTTAATATAACGGCCTTGTGCTCTAATATATCAATGCGTTGTGCTCTAAAATCCTTTACTGGCAACCCTTCTATCTTGATAAACTGGCGAAAGGTTTCTATTAAATTGTATTTATTAGCTAAATCGTAATAGGGATTTTTATCGTTTTCGGGTTTTGGCTGAGAAATTAAAATCGTTTTAACTTTATGTTTAGGATAATCTGAAACTTCAATTACTGGAAGTGGAGCAATAGTGACAACCTGTTTTTTAGTTTTTACACCGATCTTTACTACTTTTTCAGTACCAGAAACAGATGTTTCTTTAGGAGCATCAATAGTTTGTTTTTTTATAGTATTGATTTTTGTCTCAACTTTTTTTACAAGTTTAGCAACAACTTTTTTTGCTGCTACTTTTTTTACAGGAGTGGCTTTCGCTTTTACTGCAGGTTTAACAGGTGCTTTTTTAGCAACAACTGTTTTTTTGCTAATTACCTTTTTAGTAGCAGTTTTTTTAACCGCTTTTTTAATTGGCTTTGCGACAACTTTTTTAGCAATTTTTTTAATCGCAACTTTCTTTGCAACTTTTGGTTTTTGATTTTTAGCAATTGGTTTCTTAGTTGCAGCTTTTTTAACTGCTTTTTTAACCGAAGACTTTTTAGCTACCGATTTAGTTTTCACTATAGGTGCTTTGCTTGCTTTTTTTTTCTTTAGAGCCATATATGAAGTATGCTTAAAAATTGATTAGTAAAAATCTCACCAAAACCAAAAGAGGTAAAATTTCTAAAGCGCAAAGGTACAAAATTATATACAAAATTCCTATGTTTTGCTCTAAGGCTGATATAACAAAGCCCCTAAAGATTCTAAGCATATAAATACTGCCACAAATAATTAATCCAGGGTATAAAAACCACTCCGCTGGGTACTTGCTAAACTGGAGAAAAACCACCACAGGAAACAAAATAACACCAGCTATTTGACAAAAAAGAAATAGGTTAAAAATATATTCTCTCCCAATTTCGTAGGACGAAGTTATGTAAGATAAAATTAATGTGGAAATAATTTTGGTTAAATAAATGAACGTTGTAATTAGTATAAAAAATAAATATTGATAGAACAGGCTATATGATTTTAGGATTAACCCAAAATAATCATTGATCAAACTAATTAAAAAAGAAATAACCAATATAAAACAGGCTGATAAAAAAACAGATACTCGCTTGTATAATTTATAATCTTCACGAATAAGTTGCTTAGACGCTTGTATACTGAAAATGGAAATAAAAATTTTTATTATTTTTTTAGGATCCGT